>NZ_JAGYGG010000025.1:0-85096 GCF_019947335.1 Pseudomonas sp. BF-R-24 | reverse complement strand
CGCGAAAGCGGTGTGCCAGACAACATTTGCATTGCCTGACACACCGCATTCGCGAGCAAGCCCGCTCCCACAGGGGGGGCGATGTGGCACAAAAAAGGCGACGTCCTCACGGGCGTCGCCTTTGTTTTGACTGCCGCTAAAACTTACTCGGACAGTTTGTAAGCAATCACATAGTCACCCATTTTGGTGCCCAGTGAGCCGTGACCACCGACGACCAACAGCACGTACTGCTTGCCGTCCTTGCCGGTGTAGGTCATCGGCGTAGCCTGACCGCCAGCCGGCAGGCGCGATTTCCACAGCTCATTGCCGGTGTTGACGTCATAGGCGCGCAGGTATTGATCCAGCGTGCCACTGAGGAAGCCGACGCCGCCAGCGGTGACCATCGAGCCGCCCATGCTTGGCACGCCGAGTGGCAGGCCGATAGGCAATGGCGAGCTGTCGCGGCTGGTGCCGTTCTTGCGTTTCCACACGACTTTGCTTGTGGTCAGGTCGATGCCGGCCACGTAGCCCCAGGCCGGCGCCTGGCACGGTACGCCTAACGGCGACATGAACGGGTGCATGATCACCGCGTAAGGTGCGCCCGTGTTCGGTTGCACACCCGCGGTTTCGCTCTCGCGCTTGCTGTCGGCCGCGACTTCGGCGCGAGGCACCATCTTCGAAACGAAGGCCATGTAGTTCGGGCTGGTGAAGAGCATCTGGCGAACCGGGTCGACCGAAACGCCGCCCCAGTTGAAGACGCCGACGTTACCCGGATAGATCAGGCTGCCCTGTTCCGACGGCGGGGTGTACTGGCCTTCGTAGCGCAGTTCCTTGAACTGGATGCGGCACAGCATCTGATCGAACGGGCTGGCGCCCCACATGGCTGTTTCGGTCAGTTCCGGGGCCAGCAGGTTCAGGTCCGAACGGGCCTGGGTCGCAGCAGTGTGGTCACCTTTCACCGCGCCTTGCGGCACAGGAATTTCGTGGATCGGGATGATCGGCGTGCCGTCACGACGGTCGAGGACGTACAGGCTGCCCTGTTTGGTCGGGGCGATCAGCGCAGGTTTCACGCCGTCGGCGGTTTTCATGTCCAGCAGGGTTGGCTGGCTGCCGACGTCCATGTCCCACAAATCGTGGTGAGTGAACTGGTAGTTCCAGCGCACCTTGCCGGTGGCCAGATCCAGCGCGACCAGGCCGGCGCTGAATTTCTCGGCGCCCGGGGTGCGGTCTGCGCCCCACTGGTCAGGGGTCTGGTTGCCCAGTGGCAGGTAGACCATGCCGAGTTTTTCGTCGACGCTGGCCAGCGACCACATGTTGGCCGAGTTGCGGCTGTAGTGTTCGCCCTCTGGCAGAGGTTCGGTCGCGTCGGGATTGTTGCTGTCCCAGTTCCACACCAGATGACCGTCGTGAACGTCAAAGGCACGGATCACGCCGGATGGCTCGTTGGTCGACTCGTTGTCGGTGACGTGGCCGCCCATGATCACCAGATCACGAGTGATTGCTGCTGGCGAGGTGGAGTAGTAGCCGCCGGCGGTGAACGGGCCGATGCCTTGAGTCAGGTCAACCACACCGTTTTTACCGAAACCTTCGCAGACCTTGCCGGTGTCGGCGTTGAGAGCGATCAGGCGTGCATCCGCGGTTGGCAGGTACAGACGACGCGGGCAAGCCTGGGCAACGGCTTTGCCGGCCTCGGAAATCACTGCAGAGGCAGCGCTTTCAGATTTGGCGTAGGCCGCTTCGTCGTAGTACGACACGCCACGGCAGGTCATGTGGGCGAAGCCCTTGAAGCCCACCGGGCTCTTGATCTGCGGGTCGAAACGCCACAGTTCCTTGCCGGTGTCCGGGTCCAGCGCCAGCACTTTGCTATGGGCGGTGCAGGCATAGAGCATGCCGTTGGCCTTGAGCGGGGTGTTTTCGTTGGTCAGTTCCACCGGGTCATCGGCGGTTGGCAGATCGCCGGTCTGGATACGCCAGGCTTCTTGCAGCTTGCCGACGTTGGCCGGGGTGATCTGCTTGAGCGGCGAGTAGCGGTCACCGAATTCGCTGCGGCCATAGGCCTGCCAGTCGCCTTCGGGCATCTGCGGCGCGGTGCTGGTCATGTCCGCGTTGTCGCGGCCCAGTTCGCCGAAGGTTTCGCCCGGATGGGTGAACTGGCTGGCCACGGCGGTGGCGCCGGCCAGGACCACGGCCACGCTCAAGGCGCCAGTACCCATAGGGGCAGGGCCGTTGATCAGCAATGGACGACGGAACCACGGCAGCAGCATCACCACACCGAGGGCGAACCACAGCGCCAGGCGCGGCACCAGTTGCCACCAGTCGAGACCAACTTCCCACAGTGCCCAAACGGTGCTGGCGAACAGCACCAGCGCGTACAGGCCCAGCGCCGCGCGGCGGGCGGCGATCAGCAGGACGCCGCTCAGCGCGATGCCGATACCGGCCAGCAGGTAATACAGCGAGCCGCCAAGCATGCTCAGCTTGATCCCCCCGGCCAGCATGGCCAGGCCCATCAGCAGAAGCAATATGCCGAGCAGGGTCGGCAATAGACGGCTTCGGCTCAAGGCACCATCAGTGCTCATAGTGTGATTCTCCGTGACGTTTCAAGTAGTCCCGCGCAAGTTCACTGTAGATGACGATCTTGTGCGGGCAGGGTTCATATAAAACGGGTTTGGCTGACGCAGTCCCTGTAGGAGCGAGCTTGCTCGCGAGAAGCCTGAGAACACCGCGGGGTGTCAGGCTCCAGGCGTTATCGTTCACGTCCATCGCGAGCAAGCTCGCTCCTACAGGGGGGGGTGGTGTTTTTTAGAACGACGACTGGACCTTGATCCCGCCGATCAGCGCGTCATCGACCTCGTCCACGCCACCGGGATGGCGGATGTATTGCAGGTTCGGGCGCACGGTCAGCCAGTTGGTCACGTGCACGCCGTAATAGAGTTCAGCGCTGTATTCGGTGTCCTGGGGCGGCAGGTAGGACGGATTGTCGTAGTCGAAAACGACATTGGCCTGGTTGGTCGCCTCGGCGTTCTTGCGATAGGCCGGGTTGACGTGGACGCGGGCCATGGCAAAGCCGATGTCGTCCCTGGCGCGCGCGTCGAGCAAGCCTTTGTAGACAAGGCCGGCCTGGACATAGTTGTCGATGGCGTTGGTCTTCTTGTCGTGCATCGTGCCGTTGGCGAACAGGCTCAAGCCGCGAGAGTGGTCGCTGGCGAGGCTGGTGACTTGCTGCTGAAGGCCCAGCCACACACCGTGTTTGCTCGACGCGCTGCGATAGGCTTCGCCACTCAGGGCGGCAGGCTGGCCATTGCTGTCCTTGTAGACGTCGGTGGCGTTGGCGCTGCTGTAGTAGTAACCGGCGCGGTATTCACCCGGCAGGCCGTTGAGTTTCGGCGTCCACACCAGCTCCACCGGCAGGACTGCGCCCTGGGTGCCGCTGCCGCTGAGCTTGAAACCGTTGTCGCGGTCAAGGTTCGACGGGTTCTGCTCATACGCGCCGATCTGCGCGTACAACTCAGGCGTCAGGTGATATTTGACCCGCAGCGCCCACTGGCTGACCGGCCAGTTGTACCAGATGTCGCCCGCCCAGTTGCCGACCTGGGAGCCGCAGAACGCCAGGTTCTGGAAGTCGCAGGGGAAGCTGTTGAAGTCTTCGCCTTCGCCGAAGCGGCCGACCTTGATGTCGAGCTTTTCATCGAAGAACTTCTGCTGATACCACATCTGCGTCAGGCGCCAGGTCTGGCCACGTCCCCAGACTTCCTGGGCCGAGGTGAAGCCACCGACGCGCGGATCATTGATGCGGTCGTTGCTGATGTTGTTGCCGCTGCGTTCGGTGATGGTCAGCTGAAATTCGGCATCGTCCCAACCGAGGATCTTCTGCAAGTCCAGGTGGGTGCCCAGGCCGAACTGGTCGCTGTAGCGCGCGGTGCGGTCGTGGTCGTAGCCGCCGTGAAGGTTGCTGCCCATTTCGCCGGTGTAATCCAGTTTGAAGTCATAGCCTTTTTCCGCCAGCTCCGTACGTGTGCCGTTCCAGTCGCCGAGCATCCACGGTGAGTCGCTATCGAATGCCGGAGCAGCCTGGACACAGGTGGCGAGGCCGAACGCGGTGAACCCGCCGATCAGTTTGAGGGCGTTGTGGCAAGAGACAGTCTTAAAGACAGCGCTGTCTTTCGAAAATCGCAAATCAGGCATAGGGAAGAAATTCTTGATCTTTTTCTGGGGGATGAGCGGAAGAAGTGACTGGCAGAAGCGTTTCAGCTAAAGCGTGCGCAAGGATAATGTTCTGTTACAGATAGAGAAAGGGCTTTTGCTGACATGCATCCTTTCAATTTTGGTAACAGTGTTCTCCTGTAGGAGCGAGCTCGCTCGCGATGGTCGTGAACGATAACGCGTCAAACCAGATACCCAGCGGCGTCGTTGCGTTTTTCGCGAGCAAGCTCGCTCCTACAGGATCCCAAGATCACCTACATTTGATAGATCGCTTCCACCTGAAGAAGCCCTCGGCTAAGGTGCGCGGCTTTCCCACTCCAACATCGCTGAAGGCCCGGCATGACCGAACACAACACTGATCCGCTGCATGGCGTGACGCTGGAACAGATCCTCAACGCGCTGGTTGAACACTACGAGTGGTCGGGGCTGGCCGAGCGCATCGATATCCGCTGCTTCAAGAGCGACCCGAGCATCAAGTCGAGCCTGACATTCCTGCGCAAAACCCCGTGGGCGCGGGAGAAGGTCGAGCGCCTGTATGTGAAGTTGATGCGCACCAAACGACCGCTTTGAACATGGTCAACCCGTCTGTGTTACGCCGTCGTTTTGTGGTCGTGGCTGCCATGCTCGGCTGGGCGGGGTTGAGCATCCAGATGTACCTGATTTTCCATTCGCGCTGGACGCTGGGCGCCAGCCTGATCGGCGGGCTGGTGAGTTTTTTCAGCTATTTCACCGTGCTGAGCAACACCCTGGTGGCGACCGTGCTGACCTGTGCAGTGACATCCCGCGAGTCGGCGGCGTGTCGCTGGTTCTTGCAGCCGTGGGTCAGTAGTGGCATTGCCGTGAGCATCGCCGTGGTGAGCCTCGCCTACAACCTGCTGCTGCGTCACTTGTGGCACCCCGAGGGCTGGCAATGGCTGGCCGACGAACTGTTGCACGACGTCATGCCGCTGCTGTTTCTGGTGTATTGGTGGAGTTGCGTGCCCAAGGGCAGGCTGCGGGTGGGACACATCGGGTTGTGGGTGATCTATCCGCTGGTCTACTTCGCCTATTCGCTGCTGCGCGGGCATTTGCTGGCGGTTTATCCCTACCCGTTCATTGATGTCGAGAAACTGGGTTATCCACAGGTGTTCATTAATGCCGGGGGATTGTTGGCGGGTTTTGTGGTGATTGCCTTGCTGGTGATTGGGCTGGATCGGTGGCGCGCTCCACGTGTCAAAGGTCAGGATTTGTAGTGTCTGAGGCGTCGTCATCGCGAGCAGGCTCGCTCCCACAAAGGACTGGTAAGCGCAGATCCAATGTGGGAGCGAGCTTGCTCGCGATGGGGCTCTGAAGGCGATCACTCCTCGTCACTGTCCCCCAGTTTCCAGTAACCCACCGCCTTGACGAACTGCTCGTCCAGCCCGTGCTCATCCAGCAGCACCCGACGAATCTGCCGCGACACTTTGCTCTCGGTCGCCACCCATGCGTACAGGCTGCCGGTTGGCACCTGGATCTGGCGCACGGTGCTCAACAAATGATCTTTGCCGCCTTCGCGCAGCACCCAGATCACATTGACCTCGGCAGCGCTCTCCAGCACTTGCTGCTCCTTGCCGTTTTCCACTTCGACAATCACCAACGCGCGGCGATTGGCTGCCAAGCCTTCGAGGCGTCGGGCAATGGCGGGCAGGGCGGTTTCGTCGCCGATCAGCAGATAGCTGTCGAACATGTCCGGCACGATCATCGAGCCCCGTGGCCCGCCGATGTGCAGGAACTGCCCCGGTTTGGCCTGTTCGGCCCAGGTCGAGGCAGGGCCGTCGCCGTGCAGTACGAAGTCGATGTCCAGTTCCAGGGCGTCCAGATCGTAGCGACGCGGGGTGTAGTCGCGCATCTCAGGCAGCGGACCATTGTCCTTGCCGGCGCCCAGCACCAGGGTTTCCAGCGCCGCGGCCTGTTCGGCATTTTGCGGGAACAACAGTTTGACGTGATCGTCCGTGCCGAGGCTGACAAAACCTGCCAATTCAGGGCCACCCAAGGTAATCCGGCGCATGCGCGGAGTCAGGTCGACCACCCGCAACACTTCCAGGCGACGGCGTTTGATTTCGTGCATGACACGGTGAATGGTTGAGGCGATGACTTCAGTCATTCGGCGTTCTCCTGAACGGGTTGAACGGCGGGGCCGTCGACGATGGCTTTGGCGGTGTCGTTGAGCAGGACAGCGACGCGGTGGATTTCTTCCTTGCTCCAGCGGCCGTGGTGCAGTTGCAGCGCGTGGCGCAGGTTATGCACGGCTTCGTGAATTTCGGGCGGGCGATCATGGCCGCGCAGCGAGCGTTTGCTGACATCGATGCGCACCCGCACACCTTCAAGGGCGATGGCTTGCTCTTTCAAGGACAGACGTCCGGCGTCGGTCACGCTGTAGCGTTTTTTTCCGCCTTCGGCGTCGCCCTGGATCATTTCGCTCTCTTCCAGAAAGGTCAGGGTCGGGTAGATCACACCGGGGCTGGGGCTGTAGGCGCCGTCGAACATGCCTTCAATCTGGCGGATCAGGTCGTAGCCGTGGCAAGGCTGTTCGGCGATCAGCGCCAGCAACAGCAATTTCAGGTCACCGGGGGCGAAGACCCGGGGGCCGCGACCACCGCGCTCACGTCCGGGGCGTTTCTCGAAGCCGTCGCGGCCGTCGCCGTGTTCACGGTGGGGGGAATGATGGTCTCTCATTTCTGCTTTCTCTCGTCGTATTTAGATACAACTTAAGATATATCTTAACGAGAAAGCAAGCCCCCCTGACCGGTGGCCGTCCCGAGCGTCGAGCCAATGACCCCGCCAAAACCGCAAAAATAGTGGTCATCAGTGCGGGTGAAAAACCTGAAATTAGTGTTAACTCTCTAATGTTGGGTTTTGGCCTATTAAATGCGGGGCTTGTGGTATTGGTCTTACAGAAGTAACTTCGTTAGTTTCTGCCTGTCATTGCCGTTAGTGTGCAGTTTGTAGTATTTCTCTTACAGTCAGACATTGGTTTTTAAATTATTTCAGGTTTTTTCTTTCCTGGGTGATAGCACTATGGCTACGCACTTGCAGGAACGTTCCTGCTTACTTTCCAGATAAATTGATCGATCATCTTTCGGCGTTGAAAGTTCAGCTGAGCAAATAGCTGCTCGTGACGGTTTTGCTCAACTTGAACTTTCTGCGCTTATCCTTTTAAAAGACAGGTACTGAAAGATGTTCAAGAAAATCGCGTTTGCTGCTCCTCTGGCTGTTCTGGCTCTGAGTTCTTCCGCCGTATTTGCCGCGGGTGAAGCCCGTCACTCCATCAACCTTGTCGCGCATGTACCGACCAACGGTTTCTACGTGGTACCGGTCGATCCGGATCTGGTCAACAAGGATCAGAGAATGGACTACCAGCCAAGCAAGGGCACCATGGATGAGGTCAACGGTTTCTTCGACGTACGCAACAACAACGGCTCTGTGCATGCCAGCCTTGAAAGCGTGCCGGAGTTGATCGGTGGTGCTTCCAAGATCGGCCTTGAAGTGCGCCTCAACAATGTCGTCCTCACCACCACACCGCAAATGGTCGTCGGCGAAACCGAGTCTAACGTCAACTACCGTGCCCCGCTCAATATCAAGGCACTGGGCACTACCTTTACGCCAGGTGATTACACCGGTGCGGTCACCATGATGTTTGATGCTGTTCCTCCTGTTGCTCTTTGAACTTGATCAAGAGTCATAAGCGCTTACTTGTATAAGTAACGTGACCGGCCGGCAATATTAAAAATTGCCGGTCGGGTTTCAACTTCTTTGATATTAGAGTATTCGTTCATGTTCCCGATGACGCCCATCGCGGCAGCGCTTGCGTTGTTGTTATGTAGCAGCGCATTTGCGGCGCCCGCTTCCGTTGATAATACGCCGCGAAGTTTGCTGGCCCAGGCCAAAGGCTTGCCGGCAGAGTTCGAGGAGCATTTTTTCGACGTTCCGTTGGCGGTTCGGGTCGAACTCGATCAGCAACCGTTGGGCGAGGCGATGATTGTATTGTCCCGCGATGACCGGGTGACGTTGCTCGATTTCACCGACACCAGTGAAAGCCGCTTCGGCGCCAGCGAACGCGAGACGTGGGCGGACATCCTCAAACCCGGCGTGGCGCTGGGCGCCTGCAGCGGTCAATGCCCGGAGCAGATGCTGGCGGTGCACTACAACCTGGAAAATTCATTGCTGTCGATCGTCACCGAAAATGCCGAACGCGACAGCGAAGCCAAGCGTTTCTACGATCAGCCCGAAGGCGGCAGCAGCGGCCTGATGGTGCGCAATCAACTCAATCTCAACGGCGGCCAGGATCAAGACCTGGGCGGTCGTTTCGGTCTGGAGGCCAGCGGCAGCCTGGGCAACTGGAGCCAGACCTTCAACATGCAACTGGCGCGTCTGGGTGGACCGGACGACAAGACCTATCACGCCGTGCATGAGCTCTTCACCCAGCGCGAACTGGAGGGCAGTTTTTTCCGGCTGGGCTACTTCACCCCGAACTCCGAAGGCCTGACACGTCAGCCACGCTCATTCGGCAGCAGCCCGGATACCGCCGTGGGCGTGATGTATGGCAGCTCCGACAGTCTGGCGATCGACAGCCCGAAACCCAGTGTGTACCCGGTTTACGTCACGGCCAACCGTCAGGGTTCCGTGGAAATCTATCGCGATGGCCTGCTGATCAACACGCAGTCAGTGCCAGCCGGGTTGCAGACCCTCGACACCCGTCCATTGCCGGGCGGTATTTACGAGGTGGAAGTGCGGTTGATCGAGGATGGTCAAATCACCTCGACCACGCAGGAGCTGATCTACAAGCCGAGCAACTGGCGCAACCACGATGAGCGCTGGCGCTACAACCTGTTCGCCGGGCAGGAAAGCAAACTGTTCAGCAACTGGGATCAACAAAGCAGTGGCGATGCCACGGCGGGCGCCTCGATCAACTATCTGCTGCACCCGCGGGTGATTCTCGGTCTGTCGGCACGCCAGGAGCGGGAAAAACTCCAGTACGGCAGTTCCATCGACTGGACCCTGGGCAACAGCACCAGTTTCTACGCCAACCTCTATCAGACCGAAGACCACGGCACCGGCGCTGACTTTCAGGGCCTCTACAACTATGGCAACGGCAGTCTGGTGATCAGCCATAACCGCAGCTGGCTCGACACCACCAACATCTACGAAACACTGCCCGACGGCACCCGCGTGCGCCAACGCAATGTGTTTACCGGCGAGACCAGCAACTCGTCGCTGGCGCTGAACCATCGCATCAGCCGCAAGAGTTCGATCAATGCCCGGGTTTCCCACAGTGAGGGCAACGTCGAGGGAATGGGTGTCGACCTCGGCTGGACCCAACGGACCCAGCTGTTTGGCAGCGATGCCAATTGGCGCTTGTCGCTGTTCGACCGTCCGGGCAGCTACAGCAGCGGCGATGCGCGCAATCGCGGGGTCGACCTGAGCATCAACATGGCCTTGGGCAGCCCCGGCCAGCAGATTTCCGGGAGCATCGGCAGCCGCACCGCCCGTGACGGCGCCCGTGACAACAACGCCTCGCTCGGTTACCGCAAAGACCTGCAAGACCACGTGTTGCAGAGCGTCTCGGTGACGGCATTGACCGACACTTATGGCGTCGGTTTGTCGAGCCTGGCGAACTTTCGCACCGACGCCATCAATGGCGACGGTTTCATTCAACGCTCTTCGTTCAACGACAACTTCACCGGTGGCGTGAACCTCGACAGCACGCTGGTGGTCGGCGCGCAACGCATGGCGTTGACCAGCCAGCATCAAGGGCGCGGCGCCGGGATGATTGTCGACGTCGAGTCCGACATCGACGATATCGCCTTGCGCGCAGACGACCTCAGTGGTGGCAGCGCAGCGCTGCGGCCGGGACGCAATTTCATTCCGCTGACGGCCTACAAAAACAGTTCGGTGAGCTTCGACTTCGAGGGCAATCACGTGCCAGCGGCCAGCATCGAGCCGGCGCGCACTCGCTATCACCTGAACAAGGGCGGTGTGGAGTACCGCAAGGTGCGGGTGATGAAAACCCTGACTGTACTCGGGCGTCTGCTCGACCCGCAGGGGCGGCCGCTCAAGGGGCACCACGTGATCAACCACGCCAGCCGTGGGGTCAGTGAGGTGGATGGCTTCTTCTCTATGGAAATGAACGCTGGTTCACCGACCCTGGAAGTGCGTTATGCCGACCAGTTGTTGTGCCAGTTCCGCCTCGATACCGACAAACACCGCAGTGAAAACAACGTGCTGATGATCGGTGATTTGCGCTGTTCGCCGGACACCCTGGCGGACGCCACCCACAACGCCGAAACGGCTGGCTGAGCAGCCCGCCGTTGCATCTGGTTATCGGAGGTTAGGCCTACATGAACGTCTCGCGTTCTTTCATTTCACGTACTGGCCATTGGTGGGTAGGGGCCTTGCTTGCGTGTGCAGTCGCCAGCCCGGTCGAGGCCCATGTGGCTACGATCACGGCGTTGTTCAAACCGGATTCGGCGCAGCCGCACCTCAACAAGTTCAAGAACACCACGCCACCCAGCGGCTACTGCCAAAGTCATGCACAGCAGTGCGAAGGCGAGGATTTATTCAGTTTGCAGGTGCCGATTCAACTCAACTCACGGGCGCCGATCCTGGCCAATCATGCCTCCCAGCGACAAGGGGCGATGTTGAGGGTACCAGCGCAATGGCGTGACCTGACGGTAATACACGAAGCAACCGGCGATCCTCAAAGGGTGCGGATACGCATTGCCGGCATCGGCACTCGCGTCGTGTCCGATGACGTGAAGGAGTTGGTGGGGGGGGCCGATAACTACCAGATTGCCCACAATCGGCTGTGGGGCTCGAGTTGGGTGTATGCACCATCGCCGTGCGAGTACACGGGCAGTGGTTTTTACAGTACCAATTTCTACGAGTTTTTCTGGAAAACGCCCTGGGCGGGCGCCTGTGCAAAACAGGCGAAGTACAACGTCCCGTGGTTGCGTTTCGATTACCTGGATTTCGCCTACGAACTCGAAACTCCCAATCCTTTGAAGATGTCTTCGGGGCACTACACCGGCTCGCTGAATTACAGCGTCGGCCCCATGGGTGATTTCGATTTCGGCGACCTGATGATTCCCAACGACTCGGTATTGACCCTGAACTTCAACCTCGACGTTCAGCACACCCTCAAGGTCGACATTCCTCCCGGTGGCGAGAAAGTCCGGTTGACGCCGGCCGGTGGCTGGCAAAGCTGGCTGCAGGCGGGGCGTAAACCGGTGCGGCTGTTCCGTGACCAGACCTTCAATATCTCGGCGTCGTCGCGTTTCAAGATGTATTACGAATGTCAGCGCTGGGCCACTTTCGATTGCACGATCAAGGACGCGCTTGGCAGGCGACAGGTGGAATTGCAGGTCTTTGTGAGCCTGCCCAATGGCTTGACCGACCCGTCCGGCCAGCCGGTCAGGCATCAGCGACTCAGGGCCGGACCTGAAAAAGCGCAAATTTTTCAGCCCGGTTTCTACGTGGACAGGGCGCCTGGTGTTCTGCACTTCGAGGTGCCGAAGGAAGAAGTGGAGTGGATGCTTCAGCAACCCAACGTGGCGAGCCCGTACACCGGCAGTGTCACCGTGATCTGGGATTCGGAAATCTGATGGGCCGTCTATCGATGGACCGCGCCTGTGTTGTGTTCACTGTCATGAGGTTCAAGAGTATGAAACGTCTGTGGTTGCTGTTGGGTTTGAGCGGGTTTTCTCTGGCGGTTCAGGCCGGTCCGCAGATCAACGTCGGAACGGTGTACGACTATCTGGACGGCGACAAGAGCACTTACCTCAAACGCGTGTTCAACAGCGGCGACAGCACCGCGTTCGTCAAGGTCAACATCCTGGAAATCATCTACGACGCCGATGGCACACACCGCGAGATACCCGTCGCAACGCAAGCGGATGGCAGCGGTCGGGATGGCTTGATGGCCAGCCCCGCACGGCTGATCGTGCCGGCCAATGGCATGCAGGGTACGCGTTTGCTGCACATGGGCGCCCGTGACACCGAGCGTTATTTCCGCGTGCGCTTCGTGCCGGTGGTACCGGAAAAGGAAGATGACTTCGCGGTGTCCAGCGAAGAGCGTGACACCTACAAAGAGAACCTGTCGGCGGGGGTCAACGTGATGACCGGGTTTGGCACGGTGTTTTTTGTCCGTCCCAGGAACAGCCGTTTCGACAGCGTGATCGATGACAGCGCCGGTGTTTATCGATTGCGCAATAACGGCAACACCGTGGTGGTGATCGATGAGTTTCGCAATTGCTCGCTGAAGAATGAAACCGAGTGCGAGCCGACCACCAAGCATCACGTTCTGGCGGGCAAGTCGTTCGAGTTCGAGAAGAAACCCGGTCGGGAATACCGCTTCAACCTGATCGAAGGCGCCGACAAAAAAGCGTTGCGCGTTGCCAGCCAGTAACACCGCCAAAGGCGGGTCGTCCTGGAGGACTCGCCGCTTTTTTTTACGCAACAGGTAACTGACATGATCAAGCAATCGGCCTTCGCCCTCTGTGTGGGCGTGATGGCGTGTGCCCAGGCTTTCGCGGCACGGGAAGAGCGCACGTTCGAAGTGTGGGCGGATATTCCGACCTTGGGCTTTTACGTGCTACCGGCCGAGACGAACTGGATTCATCTGGAACAGACCCTGCCGTGGAATCGCAACACGTCGAAGCTCGATGGGTTGCGCAAGAATTTCGACGTCAAGCACGACACCAGTGCGATCGAAGCGCGGCTGGACGCCGAGCCCTATCTGTTCAACGGGCGGGAGGACCAGAACATCTACTTGCGGGTCACCTTCAATGGCCAGGAGTTGAGCCACGAGGCGACGCCGCGCGAAGTGGTGTCGGCGGCGCAGGCCATGGCAGGCGGGCGCTTTGCTTTGGAAATCCAGCCGAAAGAGCCGGCCGGTGGTTATAAACCGGGCACTTACTACGGAACGGTTCAGTTGATTTTCAGTGCCGCTGCACCCTGATCTGTGTTTGGCAGGGCTCAAAAGTGTGGGAGCGAGTGGATATCGCTCCCCAGGGAACAGGGCGGCTTTTCGGAGATGGATACAGATGAGTGTTACAGGTGTTTTGTTTTCAACGAGGCTTTTGTGGTTATGGAGTCTTTTAATGGTGTGGTGGCTGATGCCCCAGGCGTTGGCGCAAGACGTATCAATCACGGCGTTGTTCAAGCCTGATTCGGCTCATCCGCATCTCAACCAATTCAAGAACACCACTCCGCCCAGTGGCTACTGTCAGCTGTTTCCGGGGCAATGTGAGGAAAACAAGACGTTCAGCCTGCAAGTCCCGATTCGATTCGAGTCCAGTCGCGCGATCCCGGCCAACCATGCATCGCCGCGCCAAGGCGCAACGATCAAGGTGCCGGCGCAATGGCGGGAGCTGTCAGTGCGTCATGAATCCGGAGCGGTGGAACAGGTAAGAATGCGGATCACCGGAGTGGGCTCCAGGTATGTGACCGAGGATGTTCGGGAGTTGACGGGGGACACCAACGATGACTACCGGTTTGCGCATAACTTGTTGTGGGGGACGAGTTGGGTGAACGCGCCGCCACCGTGTGTCTACAGCGGTGTGGGGTACTACGGCACCGACTACTACGGTTTTTTCTGGAAAACACCGGTCCAGGCCGCGTGCAATAAACAGGCGAGATTCAATATTCCGTGGTTGCGCTACGACCATCTGGATTTTTCCTATGAGCTTGTCACGCCCAATCCATTGGGCATGTTGGCAGGCCATTACACAGGCTCGCTGGCCTACACCATCGGCCCCAACGGGGACTTCGATTTCGGCGATATCATGCTGCCGAGCAGTCCGGTGTTGACCATGAATTTCAGCCTCGACGTTCAGCACACTCTCAAGGTCGACATCCCGCCTGGTGGCGAGAAAGTCCAGCTGGTACCGGCCGGGGGCTGGCAGAGCTGGTTGCAGGCGGGGCGCAGACCGGTGCGATTGTTCCGCGACCAGACCTTCAATATCTCGGCCTCATCGCGTTTCAAAATGTACATGGAGTGTGAGCGGAACAGCTCTGTCTACGACTGCCAGCTCGCTGATCGCGTCTCCAGACGGGGGGTGGAGTTGCAGGTCTACGTCACTCTGCCCAATGGCCTGACCGACATGAGCGGGCAACCCGTCAGGCACATGCGTTTGTTAGCGGGGGCGGCCAGTGCGTTGTATTTCCAGCCGGGCTTCTACGTCGACAGGGCGCCGGGTGTCCTGCACTTCGAAGTACCGCAGAGGCAGATGCAATTCATGCTGTCGCCCGGTGTTGGTCCCTTCTACCAGGGCAAGGTCACCGTGATCTGGGATTCCGAAGTCTGAGGCCTTAGGCTGAACCTGACGGCGTAAACCGCCGTCAGGCTGTCCTCATTTTCTTCGGTTTTACTGGCCGGCGTGCCTCATGGCTTGACGGGTCAAGCGCCTCGACAGTTCTTTCTCGGCGTCACCCAGGTCGACCAGCAGGCGGTCGAACATTCCATCGCTCAATGGCTCATCGGCGAAGACCACCGTGTCCGGCACCGGCAGGTCGTTCATCAGTTCCCTGAGCCGGCTGCGCAATGCGGCGCGTTGAAGCTCCGAGCTCGACTCGACCCATTCGCGCTGTGTATCGCGCAAGGTGTCCAGTTGATCCGACAGGCCCAGATAGCGACGTTTATTGGCTTCCATGTCAGTCGCATAGCGCTCGTTCAAATGGTTTTGCCAAAAATCCTGTTCGAGCATTCGATCGACCAGACCATCGCCTTCGCCCAGGGCCAGCACCGTGTCATAGGCTTGATCGATCATCGCGTCAGTGACACCGGACACCGGCCGGAACAGCATGCCCTTCGATTGCCAGGGCAGGTCGAGGCGTTGTGCCAATCCGGTCTGATAGGCCAGGTAGACCTCGACTTCGTCCGGGTTGCCGCCACGACTGGCGACATCGGCACGGGCAATGTCGTTGACCTGTTCCAGCCGCGCCGCGCCCTTGGCCAGGGTCACCAGTTTTTGCTCCAGCTGCGCCGGGTCGGTGGAATAGGCGTGGGCCTCGTAGGCAAGCACATGGATGCCCATGTGATTGAACAACTGCGCACCGGCGTCGGCGCAATCCACCGGGGCGACGGCCATGGTGAACAGCTTCTCCCGCAGAGGCGTGTCGACGTAGACGGCATCGAGCATGCGCCAGACACGTTGCACCAGTTGATTACGGGTTGGGCCGGGGGTCTGGAAATCGCGGCTCAGGCGGGTATCGAGCAATACTTTCAGGAAACCCTGTGCCTGGGGCTCATCGACCAGCTCCGACCAGAGATTGGCGCGGTCGACTCCCCAGCCGGGTACATCGTTCCAGTGTTTCGCGCTGTAGTCCGAGTTGACCACCCACTCGGCCAGACTGTTGGAGGCCACGATGGGTTCAGGGGGCAGTTGCACCGAACGACGGATTGCCTGATAGCGACCTTGGTTGGATTCCGACAGATTGCCGACATCCAGCCGGGTACGCCCCACGACCCATGCCTGCGGTGAGCCTGGGACCACCTCGGGAATCAGGTTGATTGGGTTATCCCGAAGATCCAGCAGAAAGCCGCGAGGCCTGGTTTTGCTCAACGTACCTTCGGGCCAGGTGGTAGTGACCGTGTCCCGCAGCCCGACGACCTTCAGCCGGGGCATGCCTGAGATATCGACGACCCTTCCCAGGGGATTTTCATCCAGTCGCAGAATCTCCAGGTAGTCCAGTTGCTTCAGTTGCTCGACGGCAGCGGCGTCCAGCACGATTTCATTATCAATCAAACTCAGTCGTTCGAGCCGCTGCATGGCGCCGATGTTTTCCGGCAGGCTCGTCAGTTCGCATCCTCTGGCGCTGAGTTCGCGCAGGTTGGGAAAATCTCTCAGCAAGCCGTTTGCCTTGGAGGAAAAGCGTGTGTTGTCGAGTTTCAGATGGGTGATACGGTCCAGAAATCTCCTCAGATCGGGACGTTGCGACCACCAGTTTTCCAGATTGATGGGTAACATATCGCCGGAGAGGTCGAGTCCGTAGCTTGATGGATCAGTGCGGCTGCCAAGATTGGAGTTTGTTCTTTCGAAACATTGGATAAGGCCTTCAGCAATACGGTCGCCACCACCGTTCAGGAAGCCCTTTGAGTCGGGTCCCCAGCTTGGTGGTTGTTGGTTTCGCCAACGGTTCAG
The DNA here is from genome assembly GCF_019947335.1 of Pseudomonas sp. BF-R-24. Taxonomy (NCBI): domain Bacteria; kingdom Pseudomonadati; phylum Pseudomonadota; class Gammaproteobacteria; order Pseudomonadales; family Pseudomonadaceae; genus Pseudomonas; species Pseudomonas sp. BF-R-24. The sequence continues at coordinate 68,759 of NZ_JAGYGG010000025.1, read as the reverse complement.
GATTATCCGTAGTTCGTTCAGCTCACCCTCATGCTGCTCAATGGCTCTCATCGGCTCGCCCCGTTCAGTCAGGGCACTGGCAAACGTATCGACCTCGGCATCGCTGAAGTGCGGATAAAGGTCATGGATACGTTGGGGCAATGTCTGGCCTTCCCGGCTCAACCCACCTCCACGCACCAGCAACATCGTTTCACGCTCGGCCACCGGGCGAACGGGTGGGTCGGCGAGTACGGTCCGGCGTTCACTCGGCGGGGCCGATTTGACCATGACCCATTGGCGGAACCCGTCGCCGTCACCCGGTTTGTAGCCCAGGCTGTTTTGTCCGTTCTCCTGCGTGGCGTGCAGGACAGCTTCGAAAAAGTCATCGGCTTCATGGATCGGCTGATTCTCGCCATCACGCACCTGATATCGCCCGGCCTCGTCGCGAATCAACACCCGCACCCGCGTGGCGTCGTCGGGGCCGACGCTGTAACGCAACTCGCCATCGAATGTTCCCTGACGAATCTCCAGGCGCAGGTCGCCGAAGGTATCGGTGTTAAAGCGCAAAGTGCCCAGCACCAGGCGCTCGGTCTCGGGCGTGATTGACGCGCTCGGGTACAGACCCTGGGCCGCTCGTACCGTTTGAGTTTCGAATTGCAGCTCTCGTGCCTGGGTCCTCAGACGTAGAGGCAGGCGGTTTTCTTGGGTAATCCGCTGACGTTCCCCGGCACTGGCTCCCGCATGGATTCGTTCTGCAACGGTCGCCGGCAGCTCCGGGAACTCGCTGAACAGCGGCGCGATTTCAGCGGGTACCGCAGCGGGCGTGATGGGCGGCGAAGCCAGGCGTTGCAGGGTATCGGTCAGCAGCGGTGGCGGCGGGGCGCTTTCAACGTGCATCCGGCGCAACTCGGCTTCATCGGTGCCGCTGATCTGGCGAATCTGCTCCAGTTGTTCATCGTTGAAACCATCGGTGCTGTGGCCGAGGCGGCGCATCAGGGTCGAGCCTTCCCACTCCCGCGGGTTTTCCGTTTCGCAGACCCAGGCCCCACGGCCATTGTGGCGCAGGGTCGGTGCGTAAGCGTCGAAACGCTGCGGATGGCGGATGCGTTGTTGCCCTGTGACCGGGTCTTCCAGCACTTCGAAGTGTTGATCGTCCAGGCGCAAGATGCGCCGGCCCTGATGCTGGTGAATGCCCTGGTCATCAGGCCGGGCGTCCGCGGGCAATTCCACGTCGATGCGTTGATAGGGGCTGAGGTCAGGGTTCCACAAACGCGTCTCACCGTTGGCCAATTGCACCGGTTTCAGGCCTTCGAAAAACGGCGAAAGCTTCGCCTGTGCAACATTGCCGACGGCGCCTGCCGCCGCGAACACGCCCAACTGGACGACGCTTTCCAGCACGCCGAGGGTCTGCTCACCGGCCTCGGCCAGGCGTCCCTCGGCCAGGTCGACAAGGCCCTCGACCACGCCATCGGTCAGTTGATAGGCCGTGTACGCCATCATCAGTGTGCCCAGGCCAGGCACCATTGGGGTCGCCACCAGCAAGGCGATGTTGAGGATGTCCGAGAGCATTTTTTCCAGGTTGTCCCACCAGGCCCAGCGGGCCATGCGGTCGGCGTATTCGGTGGAGATGGCGATCTCCCGGGCATCGTTGAAAATCTTGTTGAGGGTCTGCCGGTAGCGGTAGCCCCACAGGTCATTGTTGAAGGTCGTCGCGCGGTCGGTCTTGATGCTCGACACACTGAATTGCAGGTCGGGTTTATCCACAGGCGTGTCGCGCCAGCTCGGCAAGCTGGATCCGGCGGCAACCGGTTGCCATTTCACCGTGCTCAGGCGCGCATTCAACCCGGCAAAAAAATGCCCGCGTTGCTCATGGGGCACGAACTGGCTGAAGAACTGTTGATAGCTATTGGCGGATTCGCCATCGCGCAACTGGCGCGTCAGTTCAGCCATGAGTTCGAGTAAGGAGGTGTACTGCTTGAGCGGGTGCAGCGGATCATGGGGCACATAGGCAATCACCGGGGTCGGGGCGGTGGCGCTGTTGATATCGGTGGCGATCAGGATGATGCCGCTCAGGCTTGTGTCCATCATCGCCAGGTTGTAATAGTCGACGGGTTTGCCGTTCCATTGCAGCCGCGAACGATCGTTGAGCATGCCTAGCACTACGTCGAAGGCTTCCTGGTCGATGTCGTGCTTCATCAGGGCCATTTGCGCGGCGACATTCAGTGCGCTTTTCTGGCTGAGAATGACTTTGTGGCGCAGGACATTGCTCGCCGCTTTGTCGGTCGGCTTTAACGTGTCTTGCAGGTGCTGTTGATAGCGGGCGCCGATGTCCAGTTCGCGACACACGGATTTGAACTGCTCGATGCTCAGTTTGTGCTTGAGGTGTTTGACGTTGAAATGCCCGCGTGCGTCGGGGCGGGTGATGAATTCGGAGTCCTGGGTGAATGCCTCTTCCTGGGAAAAGTTGTGCAGCGCGGCATCCAGCATCGAGATGGTGCGACTGGTGGTGCCGCCAGAAAAGTCATGCACCCACCAGCCTGTCTTCACCGGGGCATACAGGCGCAGCCAGGTTTCCTCGACATCGTCTTCGACGCCGAAGCGGTCCCTCAGCTTTTGTTGCAGCAGGGGTTTGGCAAAGGCTGAAACATCCAGCAGATCGCGCAGGGCCTGATCTACGGTGTTCTGCGAGGTCCAGCTGAGCTGGATGGCTTTTTTCAACTTGCGGTGAGCGGTTGTCGACGAGGTCCTGTGCCAGTCGGGCAGCGTCAGCCTGACAGATTTCAGCGCATCGACACGGGATGGGGAGGTGTTCAACAGCCAGGAAGGAATCGCCTTTCTGACCTGATGGAAGTGAATGCTTTTATCGAATCGGGCGATGGCGATCGGGTCTGATCCTTGAATCGCCGAGGGGGTAATGGGCATTGTTTGATCGTCCTTTGATCAGTACCGGGGACGACCAGACTAGGTAAGCATGTTGCCTAAAAAAAGCGCAAAGATTGGTTGTTAAAGGTGCCGGGTGCGACTCAATTCTCCAAAAATCAAAGAGTGAAAAATACATATGTACCGCCATCGTTCCATTTCGTTGAGTCGGGCTTAGCGGCTCGCCGCCACCTCGGTTGGCTGGCACATCGTGTGGGTGCCCGGTTGCAGGTACGGCGTGAGTATCGGTGCCATGCCCTTGAGCACCTGCACCGGCAACGCCGAGGTGAAGGTAAAGCTTTCCGCCGAGCGGCCTGGCACGAACGCCGTCAGGGTGCCGAAATGGTGATCGCCTATGTAGAACACGAAGGTCGCCGTGCGGTTGAGCGATTTGGAACTCAAGATTCGCCCACCGGACCCGATGGCCTCGATGCGGTTGTCACCGGTACCGGTCTTGCCTCCCATCGCCAGCGGGCTGCCGTCGGGCAGTTTGAAACTGCCGGCCACGCGTTTGGCGGTACCGGCGTCGACCACTTGCGACAGGGCCTCGCGCATGGCGGTGGCTACTTCGGACGGCATCACCCGTTTGCCGACGTCCGGGTCATTGATCAGTTGGGTTTCAAAGGGGGTGTTCGCGGCAAAATGCAGGCTGTCAATGCGCAGGGTCGGCATGCGCACGCCATCATTGAGGATGGTGCCGATCAATTCGGCCAGGGCTGCTGGACGGTCGCCGGAGCTGCCGATGGCGGTGGCCAGCGACGGTACCAGGTGATCGAACGGATAGCCGACTTTCTGCCAGCGCTGGTGGATGTCGAGGAACGCTTCGATCTCCAGCATGGTGCGGATGCGACTGTCGCGGGCGCCCTTGTGCCGGCTTTTGAACAGCCAGCTATAGACCTCCTGGCGCTCGAACTGGCTGGCTTTGACGATGTCGCTCCACTTGGCGTCGGGGTGATTGAGCAGGTAGCCCATCAGCCACAGGTCCAGCGGGTGGACCTTGGCGATGAAACCCTGGTCCGGCAAGTCGTAGGAGCCTGGACCGTAGGCTTCGTAGAGCCGCACAAGACGTTCGTCGGTGAGCTTTTCCGTGAGCTTGGCGCCTTTGAGGTGCGAGCGCACAAAGGCGTTGAAGCTTTCCTGGCTGGCCTGCGGCAGCAGGTAGCGGTGCACGGCGGCCATGCGGATCGGGGTCGGGCGCATGCTGTCGAGGAAGGTGTCGAGGCGGTCCTGGGTGTCCTTGTTCTTGTACTTCTTCCAGAACTTGAGCAGGAACGAAGTGCCCTCGCGGTCGGCGAATTCGGCCAGGTACTCCTGACGCCGCGGGTTGCGGTCGTCCTTGAGCAGTTCGGCACTGCTGTTCGGGCCGGAGTAGGTGGTGTAGCGCACCAGGTCACGCATCAGGCGAATGAACGGCAGGTTGATCGATTCGCGCAGAGCGTCGCGCAGGGGCGGTATCCGGCCGTTGTCTTCCTTGCGGAAGTTGTGGAACGTGTGCAGGCCGCCCCCGGTGAAAAACGCCTCGCCGGGGCCGGCGGAGTATTTGCGGTCCAGGGCGGCGCCGAGCATTTTTTGCAGATCGCGGTCCTTGTTCTCGATCAGGTAGTCGACCGCCCAGCGGCTCAGGCGGTCCTGGTCCGGCACGTCGACTTTCTTCAGTTCCGCAACGGCCATGCCGGCGTATTTGTCGTGCAGCTCGGCGATGATTTGCAGGTAGGTGGTCAGCACGCGCATTTTCGCGGTGGAGCCCAGTTCCAGTTTGCTGCCTTCGTTGATGTCGAATGGCTGGTCGGTGCTGTCGGTCTGCACCCGCACCCGCGAGCCGTCCGGGGTCAGTTCGAACAAAGTGAAGCTGTAGCGTACCTGGGTGGTGCTGGTGGTGGTCAGGAGGCGTTCGCCGATCAGGCCGATTTGCGTGGCAAACTCAGGGTCGGCCAGTTTTTTCAGGTACTCGGTGGCCTCGCTTTGCAACTGGCCTTGCAGGGTGCTGGTGGCGGAGAGGTCAAGGCGGTCGAGGTCATACAGCGGGCGATTGAGCATGCCGGCCAGACGGCTGCGCGCGACACTGATGCCCTTGTTGGTTTCAATCGGTTGAATGGTCGGCTGGGTGGCCCAGTCGCGGTAGATCACTTTGCTGGCCAGGGCGGCGGCGGCGAACTCGGCGTCGATCACATGGTTTTGTGCCAGCAGACGTATATGGCTGTCGGTGAGGTCGGCCAGTTCATCGTGACCCTTGGTCAGGTAGTGCGACGGGCGGCGCTGGGCAATCATCAACGACAGCACTTCACGTAGGGCCAGGCCTTTTTCCGCCATGGTTTTTGGATCCGTAGCGGTGCTGGACAGCGCTTCGTTGGCCTGTTTGAAGTCGGAGCCGTACCACACGCGCAACCCTTCAGCCATGCCGTGCACTTCACCGTGGCCCGGTACCGCTGACAACGGCACGCTGTTGAGGTAGTCACGAACCACGTTCTGCCGGATTTCGAGGGTTTGTGGCCCGGCCTGATAGGCGCGTACGGTGGCGGAAACCATCTGGCGAATCTTTTCCGCGCCATTGACCGTCAAGCCATCGGGGGAATGCCGGTACTTCTCCAGCTGCGTGGCCAGGGTACTGCCACCGGCGGATTGGCCGGGCACGTGCAACATCTTCGCCAACTGGGACCACGCCGCCATGCCGAACCGCGGCCAGTCCACCGCCGGGTTGGCCAGCGGTTGCCTGGGGTCGAGCAGGAAGCGGTTTTCGATGAACAGCAGGCTGTTGACCACCACCGGCGGGATCGAGGCAAAGGTTGAATAAAGCTGCTGCGGATAGTGGTACTGGTACAGCGGCGATGCGCGGCAGTCGGTGATCGACAGCCCGGCCTGGATTTTCTCGGCATAAGGCACGAACAGGCCCTTGTCGCTGTACTTCAACAACGCCGGAGAAAAGCGGGTTTGCGCCTCAACGATGAAATTGCGCTTGATCAGGCGCGGCAGGAACTCACCCAATGAGCTGTAGCCCAGGCGCCGATCGAATGGACCTTCCCCCGGATAGCGAATCGCATCGCTGGGGCCGGGTTTGAGCTCATAGTTCAGTGACGCGGCGTATTTGCTGACTTCCTGGGCCTGGAACTTCGAGGTACGCATCTCCCTCATGGCGGCCAGCCCCACGACAATCGCGATAATCAACAGCAATAGCCAGAACGCCCCCCATCCGTGTCTGGAACGACGGGGTTTTTCAGGTAACGGCGCTTTATCCTCACTTTCATTCGGAACCACGGTTTTACTCGTATCGGTTTGCCACAAAGCGCCCATAGTCGACTGATCCATTCACGCAGATTGATCGGACTTGACTCAAGCTTAGACGGTGGTTGGCGAGGGTGAAGAAAATGTGAAGGGCAAAATGATGCACGGACGCACCGACAATCAGGCTGATTGAAGCACTTGTGGCGAGGGGGCTTGCCCCCGTTCGGCTGCAAAGCAGTCGTAAATCCGGTATTTGCGGTGTGTCTGATACAACAGTGGTTGCCTGATTGAGGGGCCTGCTTCGCAGTCCAACGGGGGCAAGCCCCCTCGCCACAGTTGTGATCGCACCTGGAGAAGGGGGCGGTCTGTAATGGCTGAAGTAGAGCCTTTTCGAGGGTAAGTACGACTTTGGCAGGGGCATGACGATGCACCATTGTTGTGCAATACTCGGCGCCGTTTTTCCCACTGATCTTGCGGGTTTTTCCTACAAGACGACTCTGCCCACGAAGCAGAACCGGTTCGGGAAGCGATGCTTATCGGTCAGCGCTTCGCCACTCGGTGGTCATATCCAATAACAAGACGAGGTTGTCCCCCATGTCCGTAGGCAATCACCTGCCCCAAGGCGAGACCGCTCAGGGCGGTCCGCTCAAACGTGAACTCGGCGAGCGGCATATTCGCCTGATGGCACTCGGTGCCTGTATCGGCGTCGGCCTGTTCCTGGGCTCGGCCAAGGCCATTGAAATGGCCGGTCCGGCCATCATGCTGTCTTACATCATTGGCGGTCTGGCGATCCTGGTGATCATGCGCGCTCTCGGTGAGATGGCCGTGCACAATCCGGTCGCCGGCTCGTTCAGCCGTTACGCCCAAGACTACCTCGGCCCGCTGGCGGGCTTCCTGACCGGCTGGAACTACTGGTTCCTGTGGCTGGTGACCTGCGTCGCGGAAATCACTGCCGTGGCGGTGTACATGGGTATCTGGTTCCCCGATGTTCCACGCTGGATCTGGGCGCTCGCTGCGTTGATCAGCATGGGCTCGATCAACCTGATCGCGGTCAAGGCCTTCGGTGAGTTCGAGTTCTGGTTTGCCTTGATCAAGATCGTCACCATCATTGCGATGGTGCTCGGCGGTATCGGCATCATCGCCTTCGGTTTCGGCAACGACGGCGTGGCCCTGGGTATTTCCAACCTGTGGACCCACGGCGGCTTCATGCCCAACGGTGTACAGGGGGTGTTGATGTCGCTGCAAATGGTGATGTTCGCCTACCTGGGCGTGGAGATGATCGGCCTGACCGCCGGTGAAGCGAAGAACCCGCAGAAGACCATTCCGAACGCGATCGGCTCGGTGTTCTGGCGCATCCTGCTGTTCTACGTCGGTGCGCTGTTCGTGATCCTGTCGATCTACCCTTGGAACGAAATCGGCACCCAGGGCAGCCCGTTCGTGATGACGTTCGAGCGGCTGGGCATCAAGACCGCGGCGGGTATCATCAACTTCGTGGTGATCACCGCTGCGTTGTCGTCCTGCAACGGTGGCATCTTCAGCACCGGGCGCATGCTCTACAGCCTGGCGCAGAACGGCCAGGCTCCGGCGGGCTTTGCCAAGACCTCGAACAACGGCGTGCCGCGTCGTGCATTGCTGCTGTCGATTGGCGCGTTGCTGTTGGGCGTACTGCTGAACTATCTGGTGCCGGAAAAGGTATTTGTCTGGGTGACGGCAATTGCAACCTTCGGCGCGATCTGGACCTGGGTGATGATCCTGCTGGCCCAGCTGAAGTTCCGCAAAGGCCTGAGCGCCAGCGAAGCGGCCGGCCTGAAATATCGCATGTGGCTGTACCCGGTCAGTTCGTACCTGGCGCTGGCGTTCCTGGTGCTGGTGGTCGGCCTGATGGCGTACTTCCCGGACACCCGCGTGGCGCTGTATGTGGGGCCTGCGTTCCTGGTGCTGCTGACGGTGCTGTTCTACGTGTTCAAGCTGCAACCGACCAATGTTTCGCAAGGTGCGACGCGTTCGGCTTCTGTAGGAGCTAGCTCGCGATAGTCGATAACGATAGCGCGTGTTTCCTGGCTGAACGCGGCGCTCTTGGGTCCATCGCGAGCGAGCTCGCTCCTACAAAAAAACGCTGACCCGTTGTAGGAGCGAGCTTGCTCGCGATGGTCAATAACGATAACGCGTGTTTCCTGGCTGAACGCGGCGTTCTTGGGTCCATCGCGAGCGAGCTCCTACATAAGACGGTCCAGTGACCGGTTTTTTTTTCATATCAGGCGGACGCAGGTTGCAGTGATCGATTCAAGCGCTTGTTGAACTCAAGCCAGGTTGCCAGCAACGCCATCAACCCGGCACCCACCAACGCCGTGAAGATCTGCATGGCAAAAGCATCGTCGGTCAGCGCATTGACCATGTCCGCCAATGGCGCCAACAGCACGCCCAGACAGAAAATCTCCAGCGAGAAACGGCCCATGCGGCAACTTTGCTGCGCGAGCCAGTTTTGTGTCCATCCGCTGTCGGGAATCAGTTTCGCCGTGACGTAGGCCAATGCCAGGAAGTGCAGCAGGCGCGCGGGGGAAAGGTCGGTCTTGCTGATGGGGTACAGGATGTTTTGCAGGCTCGCCGGCACCACGGCATCGTGCAGCTCCGGCCAACGCCACAGCAAGGTCAACACACCCGCGACCATGACATACAGCGCCGCACCGACAAACAACGGCTGGCGAACCAATGGGCGGGTCTGGGGCAGGCGCGGGCGCTGGCTGTGAATCGCAGCGGCACCGCCGAGTACGAACAGCAACTGCCAGGCGACCGGGTTGAAATACCACACGCCGTCCTTGATGGCCGCCAGGTTCCAGCCAGCCAGCGGCACCATCAGGTACAGCGCCAATGACATCGAGACCACCACCCAAGCCTTGCGCACCAGCAGCGGCAGCACCAGGGGCAAGCCCGCCAACAGCACGATGTACAGCGGCAACGGGTCCATCAGGTTCGGCTTGAAGCGCAACAGCAGTTCATCGATCAGGGCCTGCTGCGGGTTGCTGATGAAGTGATGCATACCCATTTCTTCCACCAGATCCCGTGTTTCCACGTGGCTGTTGGCGAAAAACACAATGCCCATCAGCATCGCCAGCAGGAAGATATGCACCACGTAGAGCACCCACGCCCGGCGCAGGATTTTTACGCAGGCGATCAGAAAGCCTTCGCGCGCCAGGACTTTGCCGTACGCCAATACGGATGCGAAACCTGCCAGAAACACGAAGACCTCGGCTGCATCGCTGAAACCGAAGTTACGCAGGGTGATTTGCCCCAAAGGGTTGTGGGGCACGTGATCCCAAAAGATGAAGATCAGTGCCAGACCACGAAAAAAGTCGATCCGGTGATCGCGCGCTAAGGTCATGACAGCAGGCTCGTAACTGCGGGTAAAAATGGGATTGGCCGCTGGCGCAAAGGCCACGCGCCCAATCGGCGGCGCGCAGGGTGGACTGATTCGCGGGCAATTGCAAAACCGGGATATTACCGGATGTCTCGGGCATTGCCCCAAGGCTCAACCGCTGGTCTGAAAGACCGCTTGAGCTGCGATTTATGACAGTAAACAGGCTCAAATATCAATAAGTGCAACGTTCTTGAACGGGAGCCTCACATGAGACTGTTGTGGAAAGGGCTGTCCAGTTACACGGTGATCGGGGTCGCCAACACCCTGATTCACTGGCAGATCTTTTTCCTGTTGAGCGTGGCAGCCGGCCTCAGTCAGGCGATCAGCAACCTGGCCGCCTTCTGCGTGGCTGCGTCATTTTCCTTCTACATGAACGCGCAATTTACCTTCGCCGCCAGTGCCACGGTCGCGGGTTATCTGCTGTTTCTTTTGGGCATGGGGGCACTGAGCCTGGGTATCGGCCATCTGGGTGACCTCTGGCGATTGCACGGCTTGCTCACGGTGGTCCTGTTTTCGGCGTTGAGCCTGGTGTTCGGTTTTCTATATTCCAAATACGTAGTGTTTCGCGGGCGTGATCAATGAAAATCTCGCTCATTGTCCCGGTGTTCAACGAAGAGCAGTCCATCAACCTGTTTTATCAGGCGGTGCGAAGGGAGTTGAGATTAGGCGACACCGAAGTCGAGATCGTTTTCGTCAACGACGGCAGCTCCGACAACACCGCCGAACAGGCTATGGCACTTGCCCAGGCGGATGATCAGGTCATGCTGATCAATTTCTCGCGTAACTTCGGCAAGGAACCGGCACTGTTTGCCGGCCTGGAGCATGCCAGCGGCGATGCCGTGATTCCCATGGATGTCGACCTGCAGGACCCGATCAACGTCATTCCGTTGTTGATCGAGCAATGGCAAAAGGGTGCCGACGTGGTACTCGCCAAGCGCCGCAGCCGGGCCGCCGACGGCTACCTCAGGCGCCACAGCGCGTCGATTTTCTACCGTGTGCTCAATCGCATCGCCTACACCCGCATCGAGGAAAACGTCGGGGACTTCCGGCTGATGGATCGCAAGGTGGTCGAAGTGATCCGTTCCTTGCCGGAGCACCAGCTATTCATGAAAGGCGTGCTGTCGTGGGCCGGGTTCAACACCGTGGTGGTGGAGTTCGAGCGGCCGGGAAGGGTGGTGGGGAGCAGCAAGTTCAATGTCTGGAAGCTGTGGAACCTGGCCCTGGAAGGCGTGACCTCGTTCAGTACCGTGCCGCTGCGCTTGTGGACTTACGTCGGTGGCGGCATTTCGATGTTCGCGGTGCTCTATGCGGTGTACATGGTGCTGGACAAGATTTTCTTCGGCAACAGCGTTCCCGGTTATCCGTCGCTGATGACTGCGATCCTGTTTCTCGGCGGCGTGCAACTGATCGGCATCGGCATCCTCGGCGAGTACATCGGTCGCATCTATATCGAGGCCAAGCACCGGCCGCGTTATGTGATCAAGGACATCGTCGGCGGTAAAGACCGGAGTGGGCGTTAGAATGGGGCGGTTCAGCGACGTCTTCGTTCGCGATCTCAGCCGGCATCAGGTCTGGCGGTTTTTTCTGGCCGCCACCCTAGTGTATGTCCTGCCGTTGATCCTCGCCGATTATCCCTACATCGATGACAACTGGCGCTCGCTGGCGGCGGGCATGGCCTGGGCCGAACAGGGCCGACTCTTCGCCCAGCTTTTCTACAACGCGCTGACCTTCAGCCATGCCGCGCCGAACATCTTTCCCTTGCCCTTGTTGATCGCCACGCTGGCCATGGCGTCGGCGCTGACAAGCCTGACGTTCCATTACTTCCGTCAGCCCACCGTTGCTTGCTGCCTGGTGCTGTTGCCGCTCTGGTACAACCCGTTCTTCCTGCAGAACCTGTCTTATCAATACGACGGTCCCGCCACGACCCTGAGCCTGGTGGCGGTGATCTATGCGATCACCTTTCGCCACCCTTGGCGCGGCGTGCAGTGGCTGGTGCCGTCGTTCCTGATTGCCTTGGCGCTGGGGCTGTATCAAGTCAGCCTGAATGTGTTCCTGGGTCTGTGTTGCCTGGAGTTGCTCAGGGCCGCCAACGATAAAACCACCCCGGTACCATGGCGCGACCTGCTGGGCTGGAAAGCCGCTCAGGTCATCCTCGGCGGGTTGATCTACAGCGTCAGTGCTTATCCGTTCATGGGCTCCAACCGCACATTGCTGCTCGATTGGACGGCGCATCCCTCATTGCAGATCCAGATCAACATTGGCCGGGTCCTGGAAAAAGTCGTGCTGTTGTTCCATGGCGGATGGCTCTGGGTGTCCGGCGGGTTGCTGTTGCTCGCGATAGCCGGGGCGGTGCGGTTGGGATTGAACGTAGCGGCGCGCCAGGACAGCGGGCCGAAGAAGCTGTTGATCGGCCTGATGTGTTTGCTGACTTTGCCCGTCGTGACGCTGCTGGTGTCCGGTGTCGCGTTGTTTTTCCGCGACTTCAACGAAGGTGCCCGCACCTTGATGGGCTTCGCCGTGCTGCTGGTATTGCTGTTCTACCTGGGGCATCTGGCGCTGGCGTCGATCCATGAGCGGTTGCCGCTGCTGTTGATGATTCCCGTGCTGGCCATGTTGTCGTTGTCGTTCGCTTATGGCCGGGTGCTGACGGTGCAGAAAACCTTTGCGTCCACGGCACTGGCCGGTCTTGCGTACGACATCGCCAGCCATCAGTCGCTGCGCGAGGCCAGGCGGATCTACCTCTCGGTGAGTTATTCCGACTATTGGTTGGTGGCGGCGGCAGGCTCATTCAAACAGCTGCCGGTGCTGCACTACTTGCTCAATACCGACTTTTACATGCTGGCCGAAAATCTGCCGAAAGCAGGCATCACCAACGTGGTGGCGGAGCAGGAGCGGCGTAATGCGACGCGGGTCGGCTATCAGGGCTATCCGGTGTTGGTCGAAAGCCGGTTCTACCGGATTTACCTGATCGGCGATTACGGTTTTATCGTGATGAAGGAACCGGCCCCGACCAAAACGCTGCGTTGGTGACGCGCGATTCTGATCGGGGTGGCGAGGTCATGCCGCCGCTATTTCACTGGGCTCGAAACTATCGGCCCGGGCCATCTGCCACATCCGCGAGTAGAACTCGCCGTTCACTTCGCCGGTCAGCAACTCACCCGGTTTGAGGAACACGTGCAACTGCGAGAACAGCTTGATCTCGGTTGCCGACATGCGTCGCACCAGATGCTTGGCGGACAACTGCGATGGATGTTCGAGGCCGGCGGCGGCGAGCATTTCCGCCAGGGCCTTGAGGGTGTTGCGGTGGAAGTTGAACACGCGTTGGGCTTTGTCCGGTACCACCAGCGCGCGCTGGCGCAGGGTGTCCTGGGTGGCGACGCCAGTCGGGCATTTGTTGGTGTGGCAGCTCTGCGACTGGATGCAGCCGATGGCGAACATGAAGCCGCGCGCCGAGTTGGCCCAGTCGGCGCCGATGGCCAGCACGCTGGCGATGTCGAAGGCGCTGACGATCTTGCCGCTGGCGCCGAGTTTGATCTTGTCCCGCAGGTTCAGGCCCACGAGGGTGTTGTGCACGAACAGCAGGCCCTCGCGCATCGGCACGCCGATGTGGTCGGTGAACTCCACGGGCGCGGCGCCAGTGCCGCCTTCCTTGCCGTCCACCACGATGAAATCCGGGAGGATGCCGGTTTCCAGCATGGCCTTGGCGATGCCCATGAACTCCCATGGATGGCCAAGGCAGAACTTGAAGCCCACCGGTTTACCGCCGGACAACTCACGCAGTTGCGCGATGAAATGCATCATTTCGATCGGCGTGGAAAACGCGGTGTGGCGCGACGGTGACACGCAGTCCTCGCCCATCAGGATACCGCGGGTTTCGGCGATTTCTTTGGTGACCTTGTGTTTGGGCAGGATGCCGCCGTGGCCGGGCTTGGCGCCCTGGCTCATCTTGATTTCGATCATCCGCACCTGTGGCGTCCGGGCTTGCGCCGCGAAGCGTTCCGGGTCGAAGCGGCCGTCGCTGGTGCGGCAACCGAAGTAGCCGCTGCCCAGTTCCCAGGTCAGGTCGCCGCCGTTTTCCCGGTGATAGGGGCTGATGCTGCCTTCGCCGGTGTCATGGGCGAAATTGCCGAGCTTGGCACCCTGGTTCAAGGCACGGATGGCGTTGGCGCTGAGGGAGCCGAAACTCATGGCCGAGATATTGAATACCGACGCCGAATACGGCTGGGTGCATTGCGGGCCGCCGACCGTCACCCGGAAACTGCTCGGGTCGCTCAAGGGGGCGGGGCGCATGGAGTGGCCGATGAATTCGAAACCCGACTGATACACGTCAATCAGCGTGCCGAAGGGTTTGTCGGCGGTTTCATTCTTGGCCCGGGAGTAGACCAGCGAGCGCTGGGCCCGGGAGAAGGGCAGGGCGTCGCTGTCGGATTCGAGCAGGTACTGGCGGATTTCCGGGCGGATGCCTTCGACCAGGTAGCGGATATTGCCCAGGATCGGGTAATTGCGGCGCACCGCGTGTGGGCTTTGCAGCAGATCGAACAGGCCGATCAGACTGAGGACGGCGGTGACGGCGGTAATCGGCCAGAGCCAGTCATCGTCAAGAAAAGGCAGGCTGGCGAGGGTGAAGATCACACAGACGGCAAAGAAGGCGTAGCGGCTCAGGAGTGACAGGCTCATACGGTTTCCTTGGGTTCGGACTCAATGAATTTGGCAATGCACCAACCACTGTGGGAGCGGGCTTGCTCGCGAAAGCGATTTTTCATTCAGCATTTATGTTGGCTGATACAACGCTTTCGCGAGCAAGCCCGCTCCCACAGAGAAGCAGAGCGTTCCACAGGGCATTCAGGCATTTTGTGCCTGGAGAAATATCGAAAACAGCTCGGACTGGGATTTGATCCCCAGCTTGCTGTACATGTGTTTCTTGTGGACTTTCACGGTTTCGACCGAGATTTCCAGCTTGCGGGCGATTTCTTTACTGGAGCAACCGCTGAGCATCAAACGCCCGACATCCAGCTCCCGGGCCGTCAACTGCGCGCCTTTGAGTTGCTGCACCGAGGCTTCCAGTTGTACCCGCCAATCAGCTTGCGGCGGTGCGGGGGCCAAGGCTACGACTTCGTTGATTTCATAGGGTAGACGCTGGCGCAACAGGCCGAGCACCCACGGCTGGATCAACGACAGCAAGGCGATCTGCTGGCCGCTGAAGCGCTGGGTGCTGCCCAGGGACAGGCACAGCGTGCGGTCACCTTCGAGCTGGCAATTGAACTGGATTTCGTCGGCCACCACATTCAGACGAAAGTAGCGCTGGTAATACTCAGTCAGCTCAAAGTGCTCCGGGGCCACTTCCGACAGGCGATACAGCCCGGTGCGCGACTGCTCGCGGCAGGCGATGTAGAAGGGGTCGAGCAGGTACAGACCGCGCAGGTAATCCTGGAACAACTGGTCAGGGATGCCGTCTTCGCCGGGGCATTCGGCGAACACCTGGGGGCGCTGATCGGCACTGAAAAGCAGCGCCACCCAGCTGTCGAAGGGCACGTACTGGTCCAGCAGGCGTACAAGCTGGGTCCAGAAATTGGGCTTGTCCAGGGCGTCGATCAGTTGCCCCACCGAGCGGTGCCAGGCGATGTCGTCCAACGAGAGTGTCATGCATCTACCCCTATCGTGTTACCCCGGCGGCGTAATTCCCCGCCCGGTTGCTTGCTGCGCATACTGGCGCACAGACACCGACCGGGCAATCTTTCTGCCGCCCGGCGCATAACAAGGAATACCCATGAAGGTCGAACTCGCCCAATTGGCAGGCCGTGACAACGACACGGCCTACAACCTCGAACGCACCCTGGCGGCAATGGCTGCATGCGCAGCCGATACGCAGCTGATCCTGTTCCCCGAAGGCCACTTGATGGGCTTCCCTTCGGCCGAGT
Organism: Pseudomonas sp. BF-R-24; assembly: GCF_019947335.1. Lineage (NCBI taxonomy): Bacteria > Pseudomonadati > Pseudomonadota > Gammaproteobacteria > Pseudomonadales > Pseudomonadaceae > Pseudomonas > Pseudomonas sp. BF-R-24. The sequence continues at coordinate 53,309 of NZ_JAGYGG010000025.1, read as the reverse complement.
CCGTGGCCGAGGTGGCCGAGCCGCTGGACGGCCCGTCCGTCAGCGCAGTGATCGCCGCCGCCCGCCAGCACAATATCTCCGTGGCCATCGGCATGGCCGAAAACGACAACGGCCGCTTCTACAACACCACGCTGCTGATCACCCCCGAAGGCATCGCCCTGAAATACCGCAAGACTCACTTGTGGGCCTCGGATCGCGGTGTCTACGAGGCGGGCGATCGCTACGCCACCAGCCTGTGGAACGGCGTGCGTGTGGGCCTGCTGATTTGCTACGACATCGAATTCCCCGAGAGCGCCCGCGCCCTGGCGCAACTGGGGGCTGAACTGTTGATCGTCACCAACGGCAACATGGACCCCTACGGTCCTACCCATCGCACCGCCATCATGGCCCGCGCCCAGGAAAACCAGGCGTTTGCGCTGATGGTCAACCGGGTGGAAGAGGGCGATGGCGGTTTGTTGTTTGCCGGCGGCAGCGCATTGGTCGATCCGCTGGGCACCTTGTTGTTCGAAGCCGGACGCGAGGAAGGGCAGTTTGCGGTCGAACTGGACCTGAACCAGCTGACGGCGGCGCGCCAGGATTATCGTTATCTGGACGATCAGCGGCTGAGGTTGCCGGGGGAGGTGGTTGAGCAGGCGGGTGGGTTGCGGGAGCTGCTGATTCCTGTGCGCTGATCCGGATTCTGTGTTGACCGGGCTGTCGCCTTCGCGAGCAAGCCCGCTCCCACATTGGTCTTGTGAACGCCCGAGATCCCCTGTGGGAGCGGGCTTGCTCGCGAAGAGGCCGGCACAAACAACACACATGCTCGATCCTTGACCCAAGAACAACAACGCAACACCCGAAAATCCTGCGCCGAACTCGGCTCTGCCATAAATCCAATAAAATCCGGAGTAGTCGCTCATGGCTCGTTTGCAACGCACCCTGTCACTGGGCTCGGTGGTGCTGTTTGGCATCGCCTACATGACGCCGATCATTGTGCTCGGCACCTTTGGCATCCTCGCTCAATCCACCGCCGGCATGGTGCCGGCCGCGTACCTCGCGGCGCTGGTGGCGATGTTCTTCACAGCCATGAGCTATGGGCGCATGGCTTCGGCGTTCCCGGTGGCCGGCTCGGCCTACAGCTATGTGCGCAAGGCCATCAGCCCGAAACTCGGGTTCATCGCCGGTTGGGCGGTGCTGCTCGATTACCTGTTCCTGCCCATGGCGATCTGGCTGATCGGCGCGGCCTACCTCAACTCTGCATTCCCGGCGGTGCCGCAGTGGGTTTGGGTACTGGCGTTCATCGGCATCACCAGCGCGATCAACGTCGTCGGCCTGAAACTGGCCAACGGTATCAACGCTCTGTTGATGCTGGTGCAGTTCCTGGTGCTGATCGCCTTCGTCGCGCTGTGCGTGCATTACGTCGGCGGTGATGCAAGCACGCCGTTGTGGTCGATCAAGCCGTTCTTCAATGGCGACATGCAGATGCCGTTGATCATGAGCGGCGCGGCCATCGCCTGTTACTCGTTCCTGGGCTTCGACGCGGTCAGCACCCTGACCGAAGAAACCCGCGATCCACGCCGCACCATTCCCCGGGCGATCATGCTGATCACCCTGATCGGCGGGCTGATTTTCGTCGGCGTGTCGTACTTCGTGCAGATCGCTCATCCGTCGTTCCAGTTCGACAGCGTCGACTCGGCGGCCTATGAAATTGCCCGCAACATCGGTGGCGACCTGTTCGTGTCGATCTTTCTGATCGGCCTGATCGTCGGCCAGTTCGCCTCGGGGCTGTCAGCCCAGGCCAGCGGTTCGCGGCTGCTGTACGCCATGGGCCGCGACGGTGTGTTGCCGAAGTCGTTTTTCGGGACCTTGCACGAACGCTTCGGTACGCCGATCAACAGCATTCTGCTGTGCGCGGTGGTGGCGTTGCTGGCACTGAAACTGGACGTCACCACCTCGACCTCGTTCATCAACTTCGGCGCGTTCCTGGCCTTCAGTCTGGTGAACCTGTCGGTGATCTTCCATTACTGGATCGGTGGCGAGAAAAAGGGCCCGCGCGAATTCGTGCTGTTCCTGCTGTTTCCGTTCATCGGCCTGTCAGCGGATTTGTGGTTGATGGTCAGCCTCGATCATCTGGCGGTTTATCTGGGGTTGAGCTGGCTGGCGATTGGCGTGGTGTACCTGGCGGTGTTGACCGGTGGTTTCCGTCGGCAGCCGCCGGAGATGGATTTCCAGGAAGCCGCATAAAGGAGCCTGTAGGAGCGTGCTTGCTCGTGCTAAACCTGAGGGCGCCGATGGGCACCCGGTTTTACGCGTTTTCGTTCACGACCATCGCGAGCAAGCTCGCTCCTACAGGGCGGACATGTGATCCTTACCGTTTTTGAGTCAAGGGCCTTCTATTTATGTCGACGTTTTCCATGCCAGCCTCCGGGATTATCCACATCGCCGCCGCCCTGTTGATCGGCCCTGACGGCCGTACGTTGCTGGTGCGCAAGCGCGGCACCACGGCGTTCATGCAGCCGGGTGGCAAGATCGAGCCCCATGAATTGCCGGTCCACGCCCTGGCCCGGGAGCTGGAAGAAGAGCTGGGTCTGGACATCGACCCGGCGCAGGCCGTTTACCTCGGTCACTTTTCGGCTCCGGCCGCCAACGAGCCGGGTTTTGTCGTACATGCCGAGCTCTTTCAGCTGAACATTGATTCGGATGTCACCCCGGCGGCGGAGATCGAAGAGGTGATCTGGATCGACCCGGCCACCGATGGCGATGTCAGCCTGGCGCCATTGACACGGGACCTGATTCTGCCGTTTTATCGAGCATCGCTGACCGCGATCGCCTGATCATCACGCAAAGGACCTCGCCCATGATCCCGCTTCAAGACCTGCTGATTTTTGCTGCTGCCGCGTTGCTGATGGTAGTGACACCGGGGCCGAACATGATCTACCTGATCTCCCGTTCGATCTGCCAGGGGCGCAAGGCCGGGGTGATCTCGCTGCTTGGGGTGGTCGCCGGATTCTTCGTGCACCTGTTTGCCGCCGCCGCCGGTTTGACTGCAGTGTTCCTGGCGGTGCCGATGGCCTATGAGGTGTTGAAGTGGGCCGGTGCGCTGTACCTGTTGTGGCTGGCCTGGCAGGCGGTCAAACCCGGTGCGCGCTCGCCGTTCGAGGCACAGCAGTTGCCCCCGGATTCGTCGCGCAAGCTGATCACCATGGGCTTTCTGACCAGCGCCCTGAACCCGAAAATCGCGGTGTTCTATCTGTCGGTGTTTCCGCAGTTCATCACGCCGGAGCACGGTTCGGTGTTCACCCAGAGCATCATCCTCGGCCTGACCCAGATCAGCGTCAGTTTCTGCGTCAACCTGCTGATCGCCATGTTTGCCGCGGGCATCGCCTCGTGGTTCGTCAACAATCCGACCTGGCTGGCGATGCAGCGTTACTTCATGGGCTTTGTATTGTCGGGGCTGGCGCTGCGGCTGATGCTTGAGCAAAAACGGATGGCCTGAGGATGTGGATCGAACGACTTGATGCCAGCCATGCCCTGGACTACCGGGCGCTGATGCTCGAAGCCTACGACCTGCACCCGCAGGCCTTTACCTCGAGTGTGCGTGAGCGGGCGGCGATGCCGCTGAGTTGGTGGGAGTCGCGCCTGACCGGCAAGCTGGACATGGTGCTCGGGGCGTTCGAAGAGGGCCGGTTGGCTGGCATTGTCGGCCTCGCGTTCGAGCCTCGGGAAAAGGCCCGGCACAAGGTGACACTGTTTGGCATGTACGTGACCGCCAAGGTCCGCCAGCGTGGGCTCGGCTATCAACTGGTTCAGGCGGCATTGGCCGAGGCGCAGAACCATGCGGGTTTGCGCCTGATCCAGTTGACCATCACCGCCGGCAACGATGCCGCGTTCAACCTCTACCAGCGCTGCGGCTTCATCCAGTTTGGCCTGGAACCGATGGCGGTGCGTGTGGGCGAGGATTACTTCGACAAGATCCACATGTGGCGCGAGATCTAACCATCACATAGATCCCCTGTAGGAGCGAGCTCGCTCGCGATAAACCTGAGAGCGACACGGGGTGCCCGGTTTCCAGCGTTATCGTTGACGACCATCGCGAGCGAGCTCGCTCCTACAGGGGGTTGGTGTTCTAGCGAACTGCGCTGACCCCATCCAGCGTCGAAAACGACGTGTCCTTGGCCGTCAGCAAGAAGTCGCGCATGTACGGCGCATCCAGCATGTCGGCCCGGATCGCCGCATACAGCGTGGCGAACAAACCCTTCTCACCCAGCCGCTTGGCTTTCACATAACCCCGTGAGCTGTACTCGTGCAGTGCCCAATGGGGCATGCCGCACACGCCGCGACCGCTGGCCACCAGTTGCATCATCATCACTGTCAGTTCCGAGGTGCGGACCTGGGCCGGTTCGATGTCGGCGGGTTCGAGGAAGCGGGTGAAGATGTCCAGCCGGTCCCGTTCCACCGGGTAGGTGATCAAGGTTTCCGGGAGCAGGTCTTCGGGGACGATATAAGCCTTGCTGGCCAGGCGGTGCTGGTTGGCCACCGCGAGCATCGCTTCATAAGTGAACAGGGGGACATAGGTGATCCCGGCCAGGTCCAGCGGATCGGAGGTCACCACCAGGTCCAGGTCGCCACGGGCCAGGGCTGGCAGCGGGGCGAAGGAAAACCCCGAGGCCAGGTCCAGTTCGACTTCCGGCCAGGCGTCGCGGAACTGGTCGATGGTCGGCATCAACCACTGGAAGCAACTGTGGCACTCGATCGCCATGTGCAGACGACCGGCGGTGCCACCGGCCAGGCGACTGATGTCGCGCTCGGCGGCGCGCAGCAGCGGCAGCGTAGCGTCGGCCAGTTGCAGCAGGCGCAAACCGGCGCTGGTGAAGCGCACCGGTTTGGTCTTGCGCACGAACAGCGGCATGCCCATGCGCTCCTCCAGCTCCTTGAACTGGTGGGACAGGGCTGACTGGGTCAGGTGCAGGCGATCGGCCGCATCCACCAGGCTGTCGGCTTCGCGCAAGGCGTGCAGGGTCTTGAGGTGACGGATTTCAAGCACCGGAGGCTCCATGAGGAAAACTTGTCGATAAATCGAAAAGGTTGAGTTTGTCTCATGTTGATGCCGCTGTCGACCATAAGCACGGCGGAGCACATGGCATGCTCCGCCGTTGTTGCTTTACAGCGAGGAAAAGTGTTTGTTGCCCAGCGTTTTGCCGATGTCTCCGCGCCAGATCGCCTCGACCGTACCGCCACTGGCGGCCACGTCCTTCTGCCATTGCAGGCCCAGGTTGCGTTGTTCCGGCAGTTTCAGATGGCCTTTGACGAAGTCGCTGAACTGGGGCTTGGCCGAGGTGTAGTGGAAGTGTGCATACCACAGGGGTTGCGCCGGTTCGCTTCGCAGGTCGCGCACCTCGTACTCCTGCAGAAAATCCCGTCGTCCGTCTGCGCGTTTGCCCAGATCGCGCAGGCCGCCCTCCTTGCGGATGTCCACCACGCGTTGTTCAAGCAGATAGTCCAGATAGCCCTCGGTGGGGGTTTTGCTGTTCAGGGTCTGCTCAATACGCAACGTGCGGCCGGCACGGGTCAATTCATTCGCGCGATTGCGCAATTGCAGCGCGACCGTCTCCGTGGGCGACAGGCGTTCGATGGCCCGGGCTCGCATGTTCAGTTCCGCAGCTTCACTGATCATCATGTGTTCCAGATCGACCGGCAACATGTCCTGACGGGCGTAGCCTTCGACTTTGCTTTTGTAAACGTCTACGGTGCCGAGCCTTTTTCTGGCCTCCACCAGCAATGGCGTGATATCGGTCACAAGTTCCGTTGGCGCTGCCGCCACGGGCTCACTGAGATGATATTTGCCGCTGGAGGAACGGGGTAGCCAGGTTTCCCTGTGACCGTTGGCACCCTCGACGGTGAAGCGCTGTTGGCGGGTCGCCGTATCAGTGCTGGCGATGCCGATGAGCAACTGATTGTCTTCCGTCTCAAACAGCTGCTTTGTCGCATTTCCCGCTTTTGCACTGTTGGATGGGCGTGTCTTGATGGCATGGCGAGCTGCCGCTTCGACTTCTGCCAGATTGTCGAGAAACGCCGCGACCTGCTCCAGATCCAGATGCTGCGGATAGCCCAAGGACCAGGCCCCGAGGTTGCGACGAAATTCGGCATAGGTCGCCAGGCAATCTTCGAGCACCTTGTTGCGCAGGGTAAACGTGGCCTGTACTTCAGGCAATTGATGTTGAGTCAGCAGCGCTCGCCCGACCTTGTCGCGGGCCTGTTTCAACTGTACGTGAAAGTAGACCCAGGACTGGTCGGTGACGGCGTTGTAGTGAGTGATGATCTCCAGCTCATTTGCCGTTTTCAGATAGTAGTAGTTGGCATCGCTGAATTTTTCGTTAACCGTGGCCATATCCAGGGCCATCTTTGATTTTTGCACGCGGTTGGTGATCCGTCCGTTCCATCGATTGGCTTCTGCGACCTGAGTGTGAAGCCGGTCGAAGTCCTTGAGAAACTCGATTCGGATTTCCTTGCGTTGCGCCATCAGTTGAATGTGTGCGGCGGTATTGCTGAACGGCGTGGCCTCCGAACGGGCAATCATTTGATCGATGCGGTTGAGTTGTTCCACCAGGCGCTCCTTGACCAAAGCGATCCGCCGTACCCATCGGTCGACGATGACCCAGGCGCAGCGGCTTTGAGCATCTTCGACCAGCATGCGTCTGCGGCCGTGGCTGATCAGCATCAGTTCTTCAAGGTTCAGGTACTGGGCCTGCGCCAGCTCGATGTCGTTCACGCAAAGAATGTCGGCATTGGCTCGAAGCGGTTGGCGCTGCTCCCGGTCAAGGCTGAAGTAATGTTCCAGCACGGTGTTGGAACTGCGGGTCTGGGTCCCGAGTCGCCGGGAGTAGGCATCGGCAGTGTTGGTCAGCGTCAACTGGCGTCGCAACGCCCGGTCCGTCCACCAGCGCGGCAGCCAGCGGCGAATGGCGGCGGGCCAGAGCGGGTCGAGGCCGTCAGCCAGATGACCGAGCACCGCGCCGCCACCGGCACCGCCGCCTGCCGTCACGGTGCCGTACACCGCGTAATGGGTGTTCCAGTGGCCGCTTTCATCCAGGGCGATGGGTTGTTTGTAGGTTCGACTGCTGGTTGCACTCAAGCGCCACTGCGGTGGGTTGTCGGTCAATTCGATGCGATAGATACGACCCTGGCGGACCATGAAGTCGCCATCGGCGTGGCGATAAACGTTGCGATAAATCCCTTCGGTGCCCGGTTGCAGGCCGGCGAAGGAAATCTCGTGTTCGTACTCATAGCCCCTGAAGCGTTCGAGGCTGCGTCGGGCCTGCTGCGGGGTCGAGACCTGCAAGGCGCCCGGTTGTCTGGTCAGGGCGCGCAATTGTCGCCCGCGAGTGGCGGCGCGCGCGGCACTGGAAGTGGCGCCAACAACGGGCAGTACATCCATGGCAGCGTCGATCAACGACAGCAACACGGCTTCCACCTCGGCCAGACCATGGCCGACATCACCGCGCAGGAAGGCCGCCGCTGCCTGGTTGGCGCTGTTCCAGGCGTCGTACAGGGCAATGGCGGTACCGATGAAAGGCACGACGCCCAGCGCCATTTTCAAGTAGTTGAACATGGCCCCGGAGCGCAGCGCGACGTGCTCCAGATACAAGGCATCGTTGGAGCGCGATGTCGTCCGATGCGCCTCCAGCAAACGGCCCATGTGCACATTGAGCAGATGCGCCGCCAGGGATGTGCTGGCCGGCCAGGCGGTGCCGACGCCGATCAGGGCATCGAAGTTTTTCACCCGGGCCTGGTTGATCCGGCTGACGTGCGAGGCAAATTCCCCGGTCAGGGCGCGACCGGCCAAATAGTTGACCATCGTGCTGTTCAGGCATTGGTTGAAGAGGAACGTCCGCGCCTGTTCGAGGCTGTCGAACTGACGCACAAACACCCCATCGGGGCAGTCAGGCCGATAGAGCAGGGTCAGGCCGCTGATCTGCTCGACGATAAAAGTCACCCCGGCCAGGGTGCTCGGCCCCTCGCCTGGCGTGTCCGTGCCGCCAACGCTCAGGTGCGCGGGCAACAACACGATGCGCTTGCCGTCGACCGCAAAGGCTTCACGACTGTTGGCGTCGATGGCGATCTGCAGCACGCGCTGGCCGGCGATGTCGATGTCCTTGGCCAGCACGGCGAATTCGCCTTGCAACTGGAGCATCAGCCGCCACGGTTCGCTCAGGCATTCACGACGAAATTCATTGCTGAAGGCCGAGGCGTTCGGGGCGCCGAGGAAGGTCTCGCGAATCAGCCTTTCGTATTTTCCGGCCAGATCCAGCTCGGTGACCATGTTGCGCAAATAGTCCTGGGTGATGCCGGTTTTCAGCTTCTGCCGTTGCCCCTCGTCGGCGCCGCTGATCTCGATCTGCATCAACGACACCCGATACCACATCGACTGATCGATGTTGCCTTGCGCCAGTTCGGCGAGGGACAACAGGCTGCGCTGCTGGCTGCCAGTCAGTACATTTTTTTGCGGTGTTCCCGGCGCTGCGCCCTCGATAAGCACCTTGCGCCACGTGGTGGTGTCGGGGATGTCCAGCAACACCTCAACGTTTTGCGTCAGGGCGAAGTCTTTGCGCAGGCGGGCGTCGATAGCCTTTTTGCTGAATGACTCGCGCAGTGGCAGTTCCCGTTCAAGCAGTTGATGGGAGCGCTTCATCGCCGCGATGTAGGCGGTGAACAACGCCTTGAGCCGATCGCGTTCGGCCGCGGACAGTGCGCTGAGGGACGACGGCAAGCGTGTTGCCAGCGTGGCGCTGCGGTTTTGCTCGACGATTTGTGCGAAGGCCAGCTCCCGCGCGGTGACAGTGGGGACGGTCAGGCGGGCGAGCGTCTGTTCACGCAGTTTTTCCAGTTCCGCCGCCCGCTGGTCGGCATGGGAGGGCACGGGGTTGGCGGTCATCAGCCGCGTCGCATGCTGTTCACAACTGTGAAGCTGGGTTTGCAGGGTGTACTCGATCGGGTTGCCGGCCAACGGCAAAAGCTGCAGCGCTTGCGTGTCGTCGTTGGCCGGCTGCCTGAACATCTTCTGCTCCAGTGCCTGGCGGGAGGCGAACCGTTGCAGGCCGCCGAAATATCCGGGCCAGTAGAGCAACACGCTGTCGCTGGCGGACGGCAGCAATGCCGATGGCCGGGCAAACAGCAGCACACCGTCGAGCTCCTGGGTCTGCGTACGGAGGGTGTCGTCTTCGCTGTCAGTCGCGGTCAACACCAGTCGGGCGACCACCACATCGGCCGGTCGAGGTTTTTCGGGCGCGTCGAGCACGGCCGTCAGCCACTGATATTCATCGCTGCTGATCTGATTCAGGCTCAATTGCAGGTCGGCTTCGGCACGCAGGCCACTCAGGCGCGCCTGGTACAGGGCCTTGTAATGTGTGCCCGACGAGTGGCGCAGTTCCAGCAGTTGCGGTGCATCGTCGGCGCTTAACAGGGCACTTGCGGCCTCGCTGCTGGCCTGTTCGGCGGCGCGCAGGGCGTCGAATTGCTGTTGCAGCCGCTGCATGCGCGGGTCGTCGGTGGTGCCTGCAAAGTCCGGCCCCAGAAAGTTTTGCAGTGCCGTTTGCTGTTGCACTAAAGCGCTGTGACGCAGACTGAAGGGAACGTCGGGGCTCAGTTGCCCGAACGGGGCGATGTCGTTGCTTGTATCCGGCAGGGGCAGGTCGGTGGGCGAGGCAAAAACACGGTCGTTGCGTTGCCGCTCGGCAGGGGCTGTGGCCAGTCCCGCCAAAAGGGACTCGGCACTTTTCGTCAGCTGCGGGGTGTCCAATACGGTGTAATCGACCGTGACGTGGCTGACCTCGGGTTCAGGTTGCTGCTGGAACAACCAGCGTTCCAGACTGTTGCGATTTTCAAAGGTCATCCAGGGCGCTGGTCGAGACGGCAGATACAGCAACTGGGTGACCGGTTGGTCGGTGTTGCGGGTAATGACCAGGGCGCCCGGCAGTTCGTCAGTCAGACCGCTGTTGCCCCTGAGCGACAGGGTCTCGACGTAAACCAGGATCTCGGGGGAGGTTGTCTGCGCTGCCGGGTTGACGAGATCCAGCAGTACGCTGAGCTGTTCTGCATTCAAGATGCCCTGGGCAAATGCCAATTGGCACGACGCTTCGAAATGCTGGCGATACAAGTGAATGGCCTGTGCCTTGCGTGAAACGTCGGTACCGCGTGCGCGTGCCTGCCACCAGTTCGTGGTCAAGGGAACTTGCGGGTTCTGCGCCATGAGGGCCAGCCATTGATCGCGGCAGTCGTTCCAGCGCGCCGAGGCGCTCAGGTACAGGTTTTCATCAGTGCCTTGGGCCAATGAGGAGACGTGGCCGAAGTCGGCCAGCGGTGCGGTAGGTGATTCGTGCATGAAGAAGGACTCCGATGGGTGAAAAAATCGGGGCCATTAAAGTTCGTTCGAGAAGAGGCATGGTGGTACATAGTTATCGCGTGCCGCTGCCTGGTCTGATGACCGTCCGGCACTCTTCATCAAACTGTCACGTAACTGTGGCAGCGCGCTTGAACAAACTTCATCAGACTCGCGCTCTACTGGGGTTCTGCGTTTCGGTGTTTCTTCATGCGTGTTTTCTTATCAAGATTTGTTTTTTTGGCCGCCTTTTTATTCGGCCTGCCGTCATTGGCGGCTTCGCGTTGTGATGTCAATGTTCCGACCGAACGGGTGGATCTGGCCCAGGTAAGCCTGGCGTACCAGAGCATTGGCCGTGCGTCGGATCCGGCATTGCTGTTGGTGATGGGGCTGGGCGGGCAATTGATTCACTGGCCGGACGAGGTGGTTGTCGCCCTGTGCCAGCAGGGGTTCCGGGTGATCCGCTATGACAATCGCGATGTCGGCCTGTCGACCTGGCGGCAAACACCGGCCGACGCCAACCTGACCTTCGAAGTGCTGCGCTACAAACTCGGATTGCCGGTGTCGTCACCGTACTCGCTGACCGACATGGCCGACGATGGCCTGGGCTTGATGGACGCCTTGCACATCGATCAATTCCACGTGTTGGGCGCCAGCATGGGCGGCATGATTGCCCAGCACATGGCTGCCATGGCACCGCAACGGGTCGAGAGTCTGACCCTGATCATGACCACCTCCGGCGCCGAAGGCTTGCCGGCCCCGAGTGCGGCGCTGGTGCAGTTGTTGGCGCGGCGCGGCGCACCGAACCGCGAAGTGGCCCTGGAGCAACAGGCCGACTTGCTGGCGGCGCTGGGCAGCCCGATAGTGACCGACGATCGCCAGGCGTTGCTGCATCAGGCGGCGCAGTCCTATGACCGGGCGTTCAATCCCGAGGGCGTGAAACGCCAGATCATGGCCATTCTCGCCGAGCCGAGCCGGGTGACCCTGCTCAATCAGTTGCGGGTGCCGGCGCTGGTGGTGCATGGCACCGCCGACCCGCTGTTGCCGGTGATGCACGGGGTGCATCTGGCGGCGCATCTGCGCGGCAGTCAGTTGATCTTGATTCCGGGGCTGGCCCATCGCTTTCAGGAGGCGTTCAAGGCACCGTTGCTGGCGGCGGTGTTGCCGTACTTGCGCGAGCACCGAGAAGACACTTCACATTGGGCGCAGATCGAGCCTGTGGCCGATCACAACCTCCTCTAACCCCACCGATCTCCTGTGGGAGCGGCGGTGCGGCGATCCGACTTGCTCGCGAAAGCGGTGTGTCAGTCAACTTAAATGCCAACTGATATGCCCTCTTCGCGAGCAAGCCCGCTCCCACAGGGGAATGCATTCAGCCGTGAAAGCGTAGCCACGCCAGTTTTGGGTGGCGGGGCTCGCTTAATGGCTCAGGCCGTACTTTTTCACTTTGTCGAACAGAGTGGTCTTGGCCATGCCCAGTTCCTGGCTGGCCTGGGTCAGGTTGCCGCCGCTGCGTTGCAAGGCGTCGCTGAGCAGATTGCGCTCGAACGCTTCCACCGCTTCGGCAAAGGCCAGGCCCTGATTGCCGCCACCGGCACCGGTTTTCTTGAACGCCGGCAGGCCCAGGGCAAAGCGCTCGGCAACGTTGCGCAGTTCACGCACGTTACCCGGCCAGTCGTGGCTCATCAGGTTCGAAACGGTCTGGTTGTCCAGCTCCGGCACCGTGCGGTCGAAGCGTAGGGACGACTGCTGCAAAAAGTGTTCGAACAATTGCAGGATGTCTTCGCGGCGCTCGCGCAGCGGCGGCAGTTCCAGGGTCACCACGTTGAGGCGGTAATACAGGTCACTACGGAACTCGCCGGCCTTGCTCGACTCGACTAGGTCGGATTTGGTCGCTGCGATGACACGGCAATCCACCGCCACGCTCTGGTTCGAGCCGAGGCGTTCGAGGGTGCGCTCCTGTAGTACCCGCAGCAGTTTGATCTGCAAGGGCAGGGGCATGCTTTCCACTTCGTCGAGGAACAGCGTGCCGCCGTCGGCGTGTTCGATCTTGCCGATCCGCCGTTTGCCCGCGCCGGTAAAGGCGTTGGCTTCGTGGCCGAAAATTTCGCTTTCGAACAGGTTTTCCGGCAGGCCGCCGCAGTTCAGTGCGACGAACTGTTTGGTGTGGCGCCGACTGAAATCATGCAGGCAACGAGCGACCAGTTCTTTGCCAGTGCCGGTTTCGCCCTCGATCAGCACGTTGGCCGAGGTGTCGGCGACGTTGGCGATCAGTTCGCGCAAGTTCTGCATGGCTGGCGAACGGCCGATGATCCGTCCTTCGAGGGAGTCACGCTCGGCCAGTTGCCGACGTAACGAGGAGACTTCTCGCGCCAGGCTGCGTTGCTCCAGTGCGCGGCGGGCCACGTCCACCAGGCGCTCCGGGGAAAACGGCTTTTCCATGAAGTCGTAGGCGCCTTTCTGCATCGCGCCGACGGCCATGGAGATGTCGCCGTGACCGGTGATCAGCACCACCGGCAGGCTGCGGTCGCGCTCCTTGAGTCGTGTCAGCAGTTCCAGGCCATCGATGCCCGGCAGGCGAATGTCGCTGACGACGATGCCGGCGAAGTTGTCGCCGACCCGCTCCAGGGCTTCTTCGGCGCTGCCCACGCCAATGCAGGGAATGTCTTCCAGGGTCAGCGCCTGTTGGCAGCCGAGCAGCACATGGGGGTCGTCTTCGACGATCAATACACTAAGGTCGTTGTTCATATTGGCTCGGCGAGAGTGGGGCTTACCAACGGTAAACTGAGGACGAATGCAGTACCACCGCTGGCCGGGTGCTCGACACCCAGGTGACCGCCGGTGGCGGCGGCGAGGCTGGCGGAAAGGGTCAGGCCCAGGCCCAGGCCCTGTTCGCCGGGTTTGGTGGTGAAAAACGGTTCGAACAGGTGCTTGCGCGCTTCGGCGTCGATGCCGTGGCCGTTGTCACGGACCCGCAGGCGGTATTTGCCATCGAACGTTTCGCCTTCGAGCCACAACTCGGGTTGCGGCTGCGCTTGCATGGCGTCGAGGGCGTTGCCGATCAGGTTGACCAGAATCTGCTCCAGGCGGGTCTGGTCGATCTGCACCTGCACATCGGTGAAGTCGCGGTGTAATTGCAGCTGAGTATTTTCCACCCGGGCGCCTAGCAATTGCAGGGCCGCGTCCACCGCTTTGCCGAGGCAGGCCTGGCCTTTGTCGTCTCCGCGCCGGGCGAACGAACGCAGGCTGGCAGTGATCCGGCCCATGCGGTCGATCAGTTCGTTGATGGTCTTGAGGTTGGTGCTGGCCACGTCGAGCTGGCCGCGTTCGAGGAAGCGCACGGTATTGCCGGACAAGGTGCGCAGCGCCGCCAGCGGCTGGTTCAGTTCGTGGGCGATGCTGGTGGACATCTGGCCGATGGCCGCGAGTTTTCCGGCCTGTACCAGTTCATCCTGGGCGCGGCGCAAAGTCTCTTCGGCGAGCCGGCGTTCGCGGATCTGGCCCTTGAGCCGTTCGTTGCTGGCGCGCAGGTCGGTGGTGCGTTCGGTAATCCGACGCTCCAGCTGATTGTTGGCTTCCTGCAAGGCTTCCCGGGCTGCGAGGCGGGTGGCGATCACCTTGCGCCGCTCGTTCCAGGCGATCAAAAGGAACGCCAGGAGGGCAAACGCCACGGCCACCAGGATCCCCTGGTTGATCGCTTCGCGGCGCAGGTCCTGGAGCGGCGTGAGCAGGGTGAAATTCCACGGCGTATCGCTCAAGGGCCGGGTTTGCGCCAGATAGCTGATGTTTTCATCGTCGGACACCAGCTCGCTGTTGGCCGGGAACGTGAGTTTTTCCACGCCTTCGGACAGGGTTTCCCGGGCCAGCGGCTGCAGTTCGTTGAGCGGGAACCAGTAGTACTGCAGGCTGCGGGCGAGTTTTTCCTTGGTTTCTTCGCTCAGCGGCACCACCGATTTCAAGCGCCGTGCCGGATCGCTGGAAAGAATGATGATGCCGTTTTCGTCGCTGACGAAGGCTTCCAGGCGAGCCCGTTGCCAGCGCTCTTCCATGGCTTCCAGGCGGACCTTGACCACGGCTACGCCGATGATCTTGCCGTGTTCTTCCAGGCCATGGGCCAGGTAGTAACCGGGTTCGCCGTTGGTGCTGCCGATGCCATAGAAACGCCCCGGCTGACCGCGCACGGCGTTCTGGAAATAGGCGCGAAAGGACAGGTCTTCACCCAGGTAACTGTCGACATCGCGCCAGTTGCTGGTGGCCATGACGCGACCGGTGGTGTCCATCACGTAGATGGCCCGACTGCGGCTGCGCCGGTTCAGGCCTTCGAGGTAATCGTTGACCGTCTGTCGGTGTTCCGGGTTCGGGTCGGCCAGCAACTGCGAAACGCTGGTTTCGAGTTCCAGCAGGCTGGGCAGGTAGGTGTATTTGCTGATTTCGCTTTCGACGGCGCGCGCGTGCAGTTCCAGCTGGCGCTGGCCGTTTTCGCTGAGGCTGCGGATGCCGTAGTGCTCACTGATCCAGAAGCCGATATAGCCCAGGCCGATCATCATGGCGATGATCAGTGGCGGCAGGAACAAATGACGAACCAGACGGGGTTTCACGGCGAGTGATGGCGACGTGGCGCGATAAAGAGTGGGGTCGCATTTCATCACAGATGCCTTGGGTCAACCAGCGCTTGCCCGCCTATCTGTAGGAGCGAGCTTGCTCGCGATGGTCGTCAACGATGACGCGTTCATCCTGGATGTACGCGGTGCCTTTGAGTACATCGCGAGCAAGCTCGCTCCTACAGGGGAGGGGCGTACAGCTCTTAGTGCTGCAGAATCTTGTTGAGGAAGTGCTGCGTACGCTCCGCGCGGGCATTGATGTCACCGAAGAACTCTTCTTTCTTGCAGTCTTCGATGATCTTGCCCTGGTCCATGAAAATCACGCGGTCGGCCACTTTACGGGCGAAGCCCATTTCGTGGGTCACGCACATCATGGTCATGCCTTCGTGGGCCAGTTGCACCATCACGTCGAGCACTTCGTTGACCATTTCCGGGTCGAGCGCCGAGGTCGGTTCGTCGAACAGCATGACGATCGGGTCCATCGCCAGCGCACGGGCAATCGCCACACGCTGCTGCTGACCGCCGGACAGTTGGCCCGGGTGCTTGTGGGCGTGGGCCGAGAGACCGACGCGCTCGAGCAGTTGCAGGCCTTTCTTGGTGGCCTCTTCCTTGCTGCGGCCCAACACCTTGATCTGCGCGATGGTCAGGTTTTCGGTGATGGTCAGGTGCGGGAACAGCTCGAAATGCTGGAACACCATGCCCACGCGCGAACGCAGTTTCGGCAGGTTGGTCTTCGGGTCGGCGATGGAGGTGCCATCGACCACGATGTCGCCTTTCTGGAACGGTTCCAGGGCGTTGACGCACTTGATCAGGGTCGACTTGCCGGAACCGGATGGCCCGCACACCACGATCACTTCGCCTTTCTTGACCTCGGTGCTGCAATCAGTCAGTACCTGGAAGTCCCCATACCACTTGTTGATGCTTTTGATAGAGATCATACGGCGAACCTTTTTTGCAGACGCTTGACCAGCTGCGAGGCGGCAAAGCTGATGATGAAGTACACGAGACCCGCGAAAATCAGGAACTCATTGGAGCGGCCAATGATGTCGCCACTGGCGCGCGAAGCATTGAGGAAGTCCACCAGACCGACGGCGTAGACCAGCGAGGTGTCCTGAAACAGGATGATGCTCTGTTGCAGCAACAGCGGCGTCATCTTGCGGAACGCTTGCGGCAGGATGATCAGGCGCATCATCTGGCCGTAAGACATGCCCAGCGCCTGAGCCGCGCCCATCTGGCCCTTGGGAATCGACTGCACACCGGCGCGGACGATTTCGCAGAAGTACGCCGCTTCGAACATCATGAAGGCCACGATGCACGAGGCGAACGCGCCGATCGGCGTGTCTTCGCCGGTGATCCAGCGCAGCACGAACGGTACCGCCAGGTAGAACCAGGTGATCACCAGCAGCAAGGGGATCGAGCGGAAATAGTTAACGTACGCGCCGGCGATGTTCGACAGCACTTTGTTGTGGGACAGACGCATCAACGCCAGGATGGTGCCGAGGATGATGCCGCCGATCACGCCCATGGCCATCAGCTTGAGGGTCATGATCATGCCGTTCCACAGGCCCGGCAGGGACGGGATGATGCCCGAGAAGTCGAATTCCATCATTTACCCCCTACGGAAATCAGGCCCGGTACGGCGACTTTCTTCTCGACCACGCGCATCAGCAACATCAGGCTCATGTTCAGGGTGAAGTAGATCAGCGTTGCCAGGGTGAAGGCTTCGAACAGGTTGGCGGAGAACTCGGCGGTCTGCTTGGTCTGCGCGAGCAGCTCCATCAAACCGATCAGCGAGGCCACGGAGGTGTTCTTGAAGACGTTCAGGAATTCCGAGGTAAGCGGCGGAATGATGATCCGGTAGGCCTGGGGCAGCAGCACGTTCCAGTAGATCTGCGGCAGCTTGAAACCCATGGCGCGGGCGGCGGATTCCTGGCCTTTTGGCAGGGCCTGGATACCGGTGCGCACCTGTTCGCAAACCCGGGCGGTAGTGAACAGGCCCAGGCACACCACGACGCTGAGGAAGGCCGAGGTGGTCGGGTTCAGATCCTGCTTGTACCACTCTTGCAGGTCGGCCGGCAGCAGGTCGGGTACCAGGAAGTACCAGATGAACAGCTGAACCAGCAGCGGCACGTTACGGAAGAGTTCGACGTAGCAGGTGGCGATGCCCGATACGATGCGGTTCGGCACGGTACGCATGACGCCCAGGATCGAGCCCAGTGTCAGGGCGATGATCCAGGCCGCGATGGCGATGGCGATGGTCCAGGCCAGACCGGTCACGTACCAGTCGAAATAGGTCTCGCTGCCCACGCCGGTGGACTTGAAGAACACGCCCCAGTCCCAGTTGTAATTCATTAGGGTCTCCCCTCAGTTCAATCGATGTACAAGTGCCCGCTTGGGGGAAGCTCCGTTCCCGCCCGACCTTTACGATCAGGCACACGCTCCCGGCTCGACAGCCACCGGTTCGAGTGTTTCCAAAAAATGCCAGCAGGAAGTGACCACCTCCTGAAAGGGCCAGGGCCCCCTCAGGAGATAAGGTTAGTCAGAAATCAGGACTTCTTGTCGTCAGCCGCTTTATCAGTCGGTTTGGCGATCAGGGCCTTGAGTTCGTCGCTCATCGGGAAGTTCAGGTTCAGGCCTTTTGGCGGGATCGGTTGCATGAACCATTTTTCGTAGATCTTGTTGATCTCGCCCGATGCGTAGGTGGCCTTGATGGCGTCATCCACAGCCTTTTTGAACGGCTCGTCGCCTTTGCGCACCATGCAGCCGTAGATTTCGTAGGACTGTGGAGTGCCGGTAACGGCCCAGTCACTTGCCTTCTTGGCCTTGGCTGCTTCACCGGCCAGCAGGGCGTCGTCCATCATGAAGGCCACTGCGCGGCCGGTTTCCAGCATCTGGAACGACTCGCCGTGGTCTTTGGCGGAGATGACGTTCATGCCCATCTGCTTGTCGGCGTTCATCGCCTTGAGGATGCGCTCGGACGTGGTGCCAGCGGTGGTCACAACGTTCTTGCCGGCCAGATCAGGGAAATCCTTGTACTTGGAGTCTGCCTTGGACAGCAGGCGAGTACCGATTTCGAAGATGCCAACGGAGAAGTCAACTTGCTGCTGACGCTCGACGTTGTTGGTGGTGGAGCCGCACTCGAGGTCCACGGTGCCGTTTTGCACCAGCGGGATACGGGTTTGCGAAGTCACCAGGTTGTACTTGACCTGGAGGTTCGGCATGTCGAGGTCTTTTTTCAGCGCTTCGACGACTTTCAGCTGGATGTCGTGGGAGTAGCCGACCGGTTTGCCGGTAGCGTCGGCAATGTAGGAAAACGGAATGGAAGCGTCGCGATGGCCCAGGGTGATGGTGCCGGACTCTTTGATCTTCTTCAGGGTGCCGGTGAGTTCGGCGGCGAAAACTGGCGTGCTGATCAGAGCGGCAGCAATGGCTGCGCCCAGGATATGGGGAACGATGCGCATCAAATTTTCCTCGACTTTGTTTTTTTTATGGAGCCAGTTCACCGGCCCTTTTGTGCTGCAAAACACCTGAGCGCTACGATGAGTCGGCGCAAAGGACATTCGTCGAAGAAGTGTAGAGCATGACTCGTGCCAGACCAGTGCGAATTGATCAAAGCGTTGATTTATAAGGAAATTAAATATTTTTTGCGTTGGCATTTCACTGAGATGATCCGGTTAACCGAACCGACCCGCAGGTCGCGTTCGGAAAACCGAATGGTGGCAGGGTGCTACCCGATCATCAAATGTATTTTCGCTTGTCCGGTGCTGGCGGGAAGTACTGGTACAACCAGGTTTCACTCAGCGTGCGGTCGTTGGTGCGGATGAACAGGCGCAGCTCGACAGGCTCGACGCTGTCATTGGTCGGGTACCAGTCAAACAGGATGCGGTAGCCCTTGATGTCATCGAGCTTGAGAACGCTGAAATCCTTGACCTCGCCGTTCGAGCAAGTGACTACAGGCTCGATGCCCGCGCCTTCAGGCAAGCGGTCCAGGCCACCGCCGGTGAAGTCCACGGCAAAACGACGGGCCCAGACTGGCGGATAGTGTTCGCCCGGCGCCCAGCCCTCGGTGAAGCCGCCCATCCCGGAACGGGTCGCATTGACCCGTGCGAGCGGCGTTCCGACCGGCGGCAATGCGCTCCAGTACAGCTTGTAGCCGTAATTCAGCGAGTCGCCGGCCGCCACCGGTTTCTTCGGCGTCCAGAAGGCGACGATGTTGTCCATGGTCTCGCCGGTTGTCGGGATCTCCAGCAGATCGACCGAGCCTTCGCCCCACGCCGTGGTCGGTTCTACCCACAGGCTCGGGCGACGGCTGTACCAGTCGACGGTGTCCTGATAGCTGGCGAACTCGTGGTCGGTCTGCACCAGGCCGAAGCCCTTCGGGTCGGTATCGGCGAAGGCATTGAATTGCAGGGTGGCCGGGTTGTTCAGCGGGCGGCAGATCCACTCGCCGTTACCGCGCCACATGGCCAGGCGGTCGGAGTCGTGGATTTGCGGGTGAATGGTGTCGCACATCCGGCGCTCGTGGGTGCCGCAACTGTACATGCTGGTCATCGGCGCGATGCCCAACTGGTCGATGGCGGTGCGTGCGTTGACGTGGGCATCGACCTCCATCACCACGCGCTCGGCCTGGCAGTCGATATCGAAGCGGTAGGCACCGGTGGCGCTCGGCGAGTCGAGCAGGGCGTAGACCACGAAGCGGGTGCTGTCCTTGTTCGGTGTCTCGAACCAGAACTTGGTGAAGTCGGGAAATTCTTCGCGTTTCTTGGCGTAGGTGTCGATCGCCAGACCGCGGGCCGACAAACCGTACTGGCCGGTGGCGTCTACCGCACGGAAGTAACTGGCACCGAGGAAGGACACGACGTCGTGCTTGTCCAGTTCCGGGGCCTTGAACAACTTGAAGCCGGAGAAACCCAGGTCGCCCTTGAGCTGTGCGGTGTCGACCGTGGTGTTTTCATAGTTGAACAGCGACGGGCGGAAATGCACCTCGCGGGCCATCCGGGTTTTCGGATCGACGCTGTACATGCGCACCGGCTGCTTGAACCCCATGCCGACGTGGAAGAACTGCACGTCCAGCTGACCCTTGAGCTCTTTCCACAACGAATGATTGCCGTCGTAGCGAATCGCATTGAAGTTCTGCGGGGTCATGGTCGCCAGGGTCGGCGGCAACTGTTGTTTGGTGTCCTGGTAGCGATTGCTGGCGAGCTGTTTGGCCTGGAGCTTCAGCGCCTCGAAATCGAACGCGGTGGCCTCGCCATCAGCGGTGCCACCGCTGGCGGCCCAGGCCTTGGCGGCCAACAGGCCCGTGGCGGACAAACCGGTGTAGGCCGCGATGGCCATGGAGGCTTTGAGCAAGTTCCTGCGGTGCATAAATACAACCTGTCGTGAGCAATCCCGCGCCGTTCCTGGCACGTGCTGGATCAGAAATATCGGTTCGGACATGCCTTCGGCCAAACGCAACGGACTTATAAACAGATGCCCGACAGCTTAAACCGTTCGAATGCGGAGCAAAATTGATTGATGGCACTGCGCTGGCTCGGCAATGAAACAAGACATGTCGGGAAACAATTCCGACAGGGGTTTCTGATTTAGAGGGCATTTCTGCTTTTTTCGACTAATTACTCTAAAAACCGCTTTTCAGCGCCCGGATTATTTCTATTCTGTGCACATGACCGGTTTATGCCCTTCGGGCCGGTGCGGTTCAGTTGGCATGAGGCGCTGCTGAAAAAGGGTGAGGGCGATGCGGTTTCTGAAGATTTCTTTGACGTAGAGAAGGACATCGTCCATGTCGAAAGTACAAGGCATCACCGAAATATTGGGAATCTTTCCGTGCCTTTCCACTGGCCGGCGAAGACGTCGATTGAATTCCGAAGAGATGAAGCTGGTGGAGCGCTATCGCGAGTTGTCGGAGAGTGACCGGATAGCGATGCGGTATCTGGTGGATGCGATGAGGAGTGTTTCGAGGTTTTGAGTGGACCTGGAGCAGTAATGTAGGAGCGAGCCTGCTCGCGATGTTCGTTAACGATGACGCGTCCGTTCTGGATGTACGCGGTGTCTTTGAGTCCATCGCGAGCAGGCTCGCTCCTACAGTTTCCCTTTTTGATCGGCTCGATTTATCCCTTCAACGGCAAGTGCCAGCGATTGGGAAGGGGCGCTGCACCTGCATCAACTCAGGCATGTCTCGCCACTTGATCCAGGCGTGGTGCTGGTAATGCAGCAAGGGCACCGAAACTCCGGCCCAATTCAAGGAACTCAGGCTTGGCAGGTTCTCCACAGGCTCTGATTTCGCATCACGCAGCGAAGGTATGACTTCGTTGCTCAGCCATTGGCGCAGGTTGCGGTTTTCCGGGACGAAGTGGTGAACCAACAGGGCGTACATGCCTGATTCTCTGACCATCAGGGTTTCGACCGTTTTGCCGTCTTTGCGCAGCCAGACGGTGCGACGTTGGTCTGCGTCGAGTTTCAGGGTGAGCCGTTCATTCAGGGGTTTACCCATCAGGCGCCCAAGGTCCTGAACACAGAACCAGGCTTGGTTGTCTTGCATGAAGGCGTGGAGGAAGCGGTTGTGGCGGGTGAAGACGGTGGGATCGAAATAGGGAAGAGGCGAGCTTTGAGGATGCATTGGCATGGCGTGATTTCCGTTTTGGCCTGGAAAGTCGCCACCAACCCTTCGACAGGTTGGGTGGCGGACCGAGTGGCGTTCGAAGTCGGGACACTTCCAAGTCAAAACGGAAGCCGAAAGGCCCGCGCCACACGGCCCGCCATAATGCAGAACTGAAGGCATAAAACAGCCACAGTTCTATGGGGGCACACGAGCACCGTTTTGACTTGTTCCGGCTTCGACTCCGGGCCGCTGATTTGGCAGCGACGGAACAAAGCCTATCGGTCAGGCGCTCGCGGCGCCAAGTCTACTCTGGCGACGCTTGTTGTAGGAATCGAGGGTTTTTCAGGAAGGCTGTGCCTGTAGGAATTTCCTGTTTTTGCACTGGACAGAACTCGCCCCGAGATCGCACTTGGTCCCGGGGCGATTTTCATTAGTGACTAGCCTTCCAGGCGTCCCCCGCAGGCGCCGTACCGTGGTCATACGGCTTGGCGATCCACATGTAGAGCAGGCCCAGGCCAATTACGATGGCGGTACTTAGCACCATCGCGTAGTTGATGTACCACGCGGCATCCGGGGTGCGTGGCCAGGCCATGTTGATGATGGCACCGACACCATAGACCAGCGCGCCGATGTTCACCGCCCAGCCCCAGGCGCCGAGAGTGAATTTGCCGCTCGGTTTCCAGCCCTTCATGCGGGCGTACAGGGCCGCGAGTACGATCATCTGGAACGCCAGGTAGATGCCGATGGCCGCGAAGCTGACGATGGTGGCGACCGCGTCTTGCAGGAAGAAGCCGAGGATGATGATGAGTGCCGGCAGGACACCGGACACGAACAGCGCGGCAACTGGAACCTGAGTCGTAGGGGAAATCTTCTTCAGCAGTCGGCTGCCGATGAGCATTTCGTCACGGGCGTAGGAATACAGCAGACGACTGGCCGCCGCTTGCAGGCTGATCACGCAGGAGATGAAGGAGATCATCACCACACCCATCACCACTTTCGAACCGACCGGGCCGAAGGCGTTGTTGAGGATGGTGGTGACCGGGTCCCTGTCGGTGCCGTTGATCACCGCTTGCATGTCCGGCACGGCGAGGATCAGCGCCAGGCAGGCGAACATCGCTGCGATGCCGCCGATGTAGATGGTCATGCGCATGGCCACCGGGATTTTCTTGCTCGGGTTCGGGGTTTCTTCGGCCACATCGCCGCAAGCCTCGAAGCCGTAATACAGGAACATCCCCGCCAACGACGCTGTGAGGAAGGCCGGCAGGTACGAGCCGTCGACGCTGATGTCGAAGGTGTTGAACAACACGCTGATGGGTTGATGACGCTCGAAAATCAGCAGGTAAACGCCGACGATCACCGCGCCCACCAGTTCGCAGAGGAAGCCGAACATGGCAATGCGCGCCAGCACTTTGGTGCCACTGAGGTTGACCAGGGTGGCGAACAGCGTCAGCACCAGGGCGATGACAATGTTGGTGTTGTTGTTCGGTTCAAAGCCCATCATGGCGGCGAGGTACGGACCGGCACCCACGGCAACCGCCGCGATAGTGACGCACAGGGCGATGGAGTAGATCCAGCCGACCATCCACGCCCAGCGTTTGCCAACCAAGCGACGAGCCCACGGGTACACGCCACCGGAAATCGGGAACTGCGAAACCACTTCACCGAAGATCAGGCACACCAGTAATTGGCCGCAACCGACCAGCAAATAGGCCCAGAACATTGGTGGCCCGCCTGCTGCCAGGCACAGGCCGAACAGGGTATACACCCCGACCACCGGGGACAGGTAGGTGAAGCCCAAGGCGAAGTTTTCCCACAGGCTCATGCTGCGATTGAAATTGGAGGTGTAACCCAGTTTGCGTAGTTGCTCGGCATCGCTGTCGGCAAGGGCTACAGAGAGATCGGGTGATGCACTCATGTGTGATAGCTCCGGAAAATCGGCAGATTTCGGATGTCCGAAACCGTGACGGGGCCTTGAAGGCACCGCCCGGATCGGTGGTTATTGTTTTGTCTTCTTTGGGGTGGAGCCTGGTGGTGCGTACTGCCGGTTTCTGCCTTGAAACCGAGGTGACCCATTCGCTGTAGGAGCAGCCGGTCGACGCTCGATTGCTCGCGAAGAACCTGAGGACACCGCGGGGCGTCAGGATCCCCGCGTCAACGTTGACGTCCATCGCGAGCAAGCTCGCTCCTACAGGCGATGCTTTTCTTAGTGCTTGAACATCACATGCCGCACAACGGTGTAGTCCTCCAGCCCATACATGGACATGTCCTTGCCATAGCCGGACAGTTTCTGACCGCCGTGGGGCATTTCGCTAACCAGCATGAAGTGCGTATTCACCCAGGTGCAGCCGTACTGCAAACGCGCTGACAGGCGATGGGCGCGGCCGACGTCGGTGGTCCACACGGAGGAGGCCAGGCCGTAGTCCGAATCGTTGGCCCAGCCCAGCACTTGGGCTTCATCGGTGAATTTGGTTACCGACACCACTGGCCCGAACACTTCGCGGCGCACGATTTCGTCGTCCTGTTGTGCGTCGGCCAACACGGTCGGTTCGAAGAAGAAACCATCGCCCTCAACCGCCTTGCCGCCAGTGATCAAGCGGATGTGCGGCTGGGCGATGGCGCGCTCGACGAAGCCGGCAACGCGGTCGCGGTGTTGCGCGGTGATCAGCGGGCCGAGTTCGGTCGACGGATCATCCTGCAAGCCGTACTTGATGCTGCTGACGGCGGCGCCGAGCTTCTCCACGAACTTGTCGTAAATGCCTTCCTGGGCATAGATGCGGCAGGCGGCGGTGCAGTCCTGGCCTGCGTTGTAGAAACCGAAGGTGCGGATGCCTTCGACGGCGGCATCGATGTCGGCGTCGTCGAAGATGATCACCGGGGCTTTGCCGCCCAGTTCCATGTGCATGCGTTTGACGGTGTCGGCGGTGCTGGAAATGATGTTCGAGCCGGTGGCAATCGAACCGGTCAGCGACACCATGCGCACTTTCGGGTGAGTGACCAATGGGCTGCCGACGGTAGGACCACGGCCGAACACCAGGTTGAGTACGCCGGCCGGGAAGATATCCAACGCCAGTTCAGCCAGGCGCAGGGCTGTCAGCGGAGTCTGTTCCGACGGTTTGAGCACCACGGTATTACCGGCGGCGAGGGCCGGGGCGATTTTCCAGGCGACCATCATCAATGGGTAGTTCCACGGCGCAATGGAGGCGATCACGCCCACCGGATCTCGGCGGATCATCGAGGTGTGACCCGGCAAGTACTCGCCACCGGTTGAACCACTCATGCAGCGGCTGGCGCCGGCGAAGAAACGGAACACGTCGGCAATTGCCGGGATCTCGTCGTTCAGCGCAGCGCTGTAAGGCTTGCCGCAGTTGTCCGATTCCAGTTTGGCCAGTTCTTCGCCGTGGGCTTCGATGGCATCGGCGAGTTTGAGCAGCAGCAGCGAGCGGTCTTTCGGCGGGGTATGCGACCAGCTGTCGAACGCAGCGTCGGCGGCGCGCACGGCGGCATCGACCTGGGCTTCGCTGGCTTCGTTGATTTCCACCAGCACACTACCCAGCGCCGGGTTGAACACTGGTTGGGCGGGGCCTTCGCCGCTTTGCAGTTGGCCGTTGATCAGGAGTTTGGTTTGCATGGCTTTGTCCTCTTCGGAACTGTTGTTTTTTCTCTGTGGAAACCGGCTCTAATTGTGGGAGCGGGCTTGCTCGCGAAAGCGGTGTGTCAGGCACCATCACTGTTGAATGTGATGGCCTCTTCGCGAGCAAGCCCGCTCCCACATTGAATTCGGCTCCTACCGGGAGTAATCGTTGTCAGTTACTTACCACCACTGCCCGCCACGCTCTCACCACCACGGGTCAGGTAATAGGCGCCGAGGATCGGCAGCATGGTCACCAACATCACCAGCATCGCCACGACGTTGGTCACCGGCACGTCCCGTGGGCGGCTGAGCTGGTTGAGCAGCCACAGCGGCAGGGTGCGTTCATGGCCGGCGGTGAAGGTGGTGACGATGATTTCGTCAAACGACAGGGCAAACGCCAGCATGCCGCCGGCCAGCAATGCCGAGCCGAGGTTCGGCAGGATGATGTAACGGAAGGTCTGCCAGCCGTCGGCGCCGAGGTCCATCGAGGCCTCGATCAAGCTGTGTGAGGTGCGGCGCAAGCGGGCGATGACGTTGTTGTAGACGATCACCACACAGAAGGTCGCGTGGCCGACGATGATGGTGAACATCCCCGGCTCGATTCCCAGTGTCTTGAAGGTCGCCAGCAATGCGATCCCGGTGATGATCCCCGGCAGGGCAATCGGCAGGATCAGCATCAGCGAGATGCCTTGTTTGCCGAAGAAGTCCCGGCGGTACAACGCGGCCGAAGCCAATGTGCCAAGGACCATGGCGATCAGGGTGGCAATCGAGGCGATCTGCAACGACAGCTTGATGGCCTCGAGCACATCCGGTCGCGAGAACGCGACGCCGATCCACTTCCAGGTGAAGCCCTTTGGCGGAAAGCTGAACGCCGCGTCTTCGGTATTGAAGGCGTACAGGAAGATGACCAGGATCGGGAAGTGCAGGAACACCAACCCGCCCCAGGCGGCGAGGCGCAGGCCCAGGGAAGCTTTGTCAGAGTGCATCGAAGGCCCCCAGTCGTTTGACAATGGACAGGTAAATGGCGATCAGCACGATAGGCACCAGGGTGAAGGCAGCGGCCATCGGCATGTTGCC
Source organism: Pseudomonas sp. BF-R-24 (assembly GCF_019947335.1). Taxonomy (NCBI): domain Bacteria; kingdom Pseudomonadati; phylum Pseudomonadota; class Gammaproteobacteria; order Pseudomonadales; family Pseudomonadaceae; genus Pseudomonas; species Pseudomonas sp. BF-R-24. The sequence goes on along the minus strand of NZ_JAGYGG010000025.1, from coordinate 27,045 downwards.
GATCGCCCCTTGCTGGGCGTACACCATGCTGCCGACGAAGTAGCCGGGCGGGCCGACCAGTTGCGGCACGATGAAGTCGCCCAGGGTCAGCGAGAAGGTGAAGATGGAACCGGCGGCAATGCCCGGGATCGACAGCGGCAGAATCACTTGCATGAAGGTCTGGCGCGGTTTGGCGCCGAGGTCGGCGGAGGCTTGCAGCAGCGAAGGCGGCAGGCGTTCCAGCGAGGCCTGGATCGGCAGGATCATGAACGGCAGCCAGATGTAGACGAACACCATGAAACGCCCCAGGTGCGAGGTCGACAAGGTGCTGCCGCCAACTCCCGGAATGCCCAGTACGAACTGCAGGACCGGCTCCAGCCCCAGGTGCTGCACGAACCACTGCGCCACGCCGCCCTTGGCCAGCAGCAGTGTCCAGGCATAGGCCTTGACGATGTAACTGGCCCACATCGGCATCATCACCGCGATGTAGAAGAACGCCTTGGTCTTGCCGGTGGTGTAGCGCGCCATGTAGTAGGCAATCGGGAACGCGACGATGGCGCTGGCAATCGATACGGCAATCGCCATGCCCAGGGTGCGCAGGATGATGTCGAAGTTCGACGGCTGGAACAGCGCGGTAAAGTTCGCCAGGGTCAGGTCAGGGGTGACCGCCATGGTGAAGTCATCGAAGGTGTAGAAACCTTGCCACAGCAGGACCAGCAATGAACCCAGGTAGATCGCGCCGAACCACAGCAACGGCGGCACCAGCAGCATCGACAGGTACAGGTTCGGCCGGCGATACAGCAGGTTGGAAAACCTGCGCAACGGCGAGCCGCCTGACGAGGTTTGAGAAATAGCCAAGGTGCTCATCTCACACCCCGCCTGCAACGGTATCGTGCAACGGAATCATTGCCTCGCGCGCCCAGCGTGCGCTGATGCGCTGCCCGGTCTGGTGCTGTGCACTGGTGTCCAGCCACTGGTTGTTGGCCTTGCTGATGTTCAGGGTCTGGCCGTTTTCCAGTTTCAGCTCATAGCGAGTCGCACTGCCCTGGTACTGGATGTCATGCAGCAAACCGCTGACTTCAATCTCGTGGCTGGCCAGCGGACCTTCGGCGAATCGCACGTGTTCCGGGCGAATCGAAAACGGCTGTGGATTGCCACTGAGCTGCCAGGCCAGGTCACCGCGAATCACGTTGGAGGTGCCAACGAATTCCGCCACGAAGGTGGTGGCCGGTTTCATGTACAGGTTGCGCGGGCTATCGACTTGTTCGATGCGCCCCTTGTTGAACACCGCCACGCGGTCGGACATCGACAGCGCTTCGGTCTGGTCGTGGGTGACAAAAATGAAGGTGATGCCGAGCTGGCGTTGCAGCTTCTTCAGCTCGCCCTGCATTTGCTCGCGCAACTTCAGGTCGAGGGCGCCGAGGGGTTCGTCGAGCAGCAGCACCCGTGGACGGTTGACCAGGGCGCGGGCCAGGGCCACACGCTGGCGCTGACCGCCGGAAAGTTGCACCGGCTTGCGCTCGCCGTAGCCACCGAGGGCGACCATGTCGAGGGCTTCTTCGGCGCGCTTGAGACGTTCGGCCTTGCCGACGCCTTTGACTTTCAAGCCGTAGGCGACGTTGTCGCGAACGTTCATGTGCGGGAACAACGCGTAATCCTGGAACACGGTGTTCACGTCGCGCTGGTACGGCGGCAGGCCGGCGGCCTCCTCGCCATGAATACGGATGGAGCCCGCGCTCGGTTGTTCAAAACCGGCAATCAGGCGCAAACAGGTGGTCTTGCCCGAGCCGGACGGCCCCAGCATGGAGAAAAACTCGCCGTCCTGGATGTCGATGGAAACCCGGTCTACGGCTTTCACTTCGCCGAATTGACGGGAAACGTTGGTGAACTGGACTGCAAGCGTCATGGTGCGATGCTCCAAAAAGGCGAAGGCCGTCGCAGCGGCCCTGCCTGGACTTCTGAAAAAACTGAATCGTGTTCGCGCATGTGTGGCTGGAATACTGACTGTGGCGAGGGGGCTTGCCCCCGTTGGGCTGCGCAGCAGCCCTGAAAACGGTGGACGCGGTCTGCCAGACCGCAGTGACGGACTAGGGGAGGGCTTCGCCCTCCAACGGGGGCAAGCCCCCTCGCCACAAAAGCGTTTTTGCCACAGAAACGGTGTGTTACCTGCCGCCCATGATCGCGATGTAGTCCTGGGTCCAGCGGCTGTATGGCACGAACTTGCCGCCTTCAGCCTGCGGGGTTTTCCAGAAGGCGATCTTGTCGAAATTGTCGAAACCGTTGGTCTTGCAGCCTTCGGCGCCGAGCAATTCACTGCCCTTGCACGCTGCCGGCACCGCTGGCAACGAGCCGAACCAGGCCGCTACGTCACCCTGGACTTTCGGTTGCAGCGACCAGTCCATCCACTTGTAGGCACAATTGGGGTGCTTGGCTTCGGCATGCAGCATGGTGGTGTCGGCCCACCCGGTGGCGCCTTCTTTCGGGATGGTCGAGGCGATTGGCTGCTTCTCGTTCATCAGGCCGTTGACCTGATACGGCCAGGCACCGGAGGCGACCACGCCTTCGTTCTTGAAGTCGCTCATTTGCACGGTGGTGTCGTGCCAGTAGCGGTGGATCAACGGCTGCTGGGCGCGCAGCAGATCGAGCACGGCCTTGTACTGGGCTTCGGTCAGTTCGTACGGGCTCTGGATGCCCAGTTCCGGCTTGGCGGACTTCAGGTACAGCGCCGCGTCGGCGATGTAGATCGGGCCGTCATAGGCCTGCACGCGACCCTTGTTCGGCTTGCCGTCCGGCAGGTTTTCCGCGTTGAACAACACGCCCCAGCTGGTGGGCGCGGTCTTGAACACGTTGGTGTTGTACATCAGCACGTTCGGGCCCCATTGGTACGGGGTGCCGTAGGTCTGCTTGTTGACCACGTACCAGGGTGCATCCTTGAGGCGCGGGTCGAGGTTTTTCCAGTTCGGGATCAACGCGGTGTTGATCGGCTGCACACGCTTGCCAACGATCAGGCGCAGGGAGGCGTCGCCGGACGCCGTGACCAGATCGTAACCGCCCTTGGCCATCAGGCTGACCATTTCATCGGAGGTGGCGGCGGTCTTGACGTTGACCTTGCAGCCGGTTTCCTTCTCGAAACCGGTCACCCAGTCGTAGGCCTTGTCGCTCTCGCCACGTTCGATGTAGCCGGGCCAGGCCACAATATCCAGTTGGCCTTCGCCCGCCCCGACAGCTTTGAGCGGCTCGGCGGCCTGGACACTGGCGCTGGCCAGCAGCGCGGTGGTGATTGCACTGAGCAGTGCGGTCTTGTGCACGAACATTGGAATTCCCTCTTCTTTAAATTATGGTCGGGGCAGTTGTGAACGTGGTGAAGCATGCCGTTGGCGGCTTGTTATTAGCTTAGTCAGAGATGCTCGCCATGGCGGGCCATGATGTGCCGCACCACGCTGTAGTCCTGAAGCGAATCGCTGGACAGGTCCTTGCCGTAGCCCGAGCGCTTCAAGCCGCCGTGGGGCATTTCGCTGACCAGCATGAAGTGGCTGTTGATCCAGGTGCAGCCGTACTGCAAGCGCGCCGCGACCTGCATGGCCTTGTCGAGGTTCTGGGTCCAGACCGACGAGGCCAGGCCGTATTCCGAGTCGTTGGCCCAGTCCACCGCTTGTTCCAGCTCATCGAAGCGGGTCACGGTGACCACCGGCCCGAACACTTCGCGCTGGACGATCTCGTCACTTTGCTTGCAACCGGCGAGCAGGGTCGGCTGGTAATAGAAGCCGGCGCCGGAGTGCACCGCGGCACCGGTCACCCGTTCGATGTGCGGCTGGCCCAAGGCGCGTTCGACGAAACTGGCTACGCGGTCGCGTTGGCGGGTACTGATCAGCGGGCCGATTTCGTTGTCGGCATCGCGCTTGCCGGCGAAACGCAGGCTGCTGACGGCCGCACCGAGCTCGGCCACCAGACGGTCATGAATCCCGGCCTGGGCATAAATGCGGCAAGCGGCGGTGCAATCCTGGCCGGCGTTGTAGTAGCCGTAGGTGCGTACGCCTTCGACCACGGCCTGAATGTCGGCATCGTTGCAGACGATCACCGGGGCCTTGCCACCGAGTTCGAGGTGGGTGCGTTTGAGTGTCTTCGACGCGGCCTGGAGAATCTTTTGGCCGGTGACGATATCGCCGGTCAGCGACACCATGCGCACTTTAGGGTGGCTCACCAGGTGGCTGCCGACGCCTTCGCCGCCACCGCAAATAATGTTGATTACACCGCGCGGCAGGATCTCGGCCAGCGCTGGCGCCAGGGCCAGGATCGACAGCGGCGTGTGTTCCGACGGCTTGAACACCAGGGTGTTGCCAGCGGCGAGGGCCGGGGCGATTTTCCACGCGGCCATCATGATCGGGTAGTTCCACGGCGCAATCGACGCCACGACCCCGATAGGATCGCGCCGGACCATGCTGGTGTAGCCCGGCAGGTATTCGCCGCTGAGCTGGCCGGTCTGGCAACGCACGGCACCGGCGAAGAAGCGGAACACGTCGACCGTGGCATTGAGGTCATCCTGACGGGCCAGGTGCAACGGCTTGCCGCAATTCAGGGCTTCGAGACGGGCGAGATGGTCGGCGTTTTTTTCGATGGCGTTGGCGATGTCCAACAGCAGGTTTGAGCGCTGTTGTGGCGTGGTCCGCGACCAACCGGCAAAGGCGCGGTGGGCGGCGAGGATGGCTGCTTCGACTTGTTCGGTGCCGGCTTCGGCGATCTGCGTCAGGATTTCGCCGGTGGCAGGATTGATGATGGGTTCGGCACAGCCTTGCCCTGCGACTAATTCACCATCGATCAACAAGGCGGTGAACAACGGGGTCTGCGCGCCAGCCATTTTTCGGGTTCTCGTTTTTTGTGTGGCTTGTTGTGTAGACATGGCAGCGCTCCCTGTGACTGGGCCCCGGCCGTCTTTATTAGATGCAACAAGACTAGTTCGCGGACCCGAGGACAACAAATACTAAATACTGAAGGTAGCGTTCGATTAAATAGATGGCTTGCGCCCGCCGTGGGGTTGTTCACGCGCGACCGTGAGGAACGGGTCCACCAGCGCCGGCCGCGCGGTGCCGCGACGCCAGGCCAGGCCGACATCCAGGGTCTGGCTGAGGTCGGCGATCGGCCGCGCTTCGATGATGTCGCCCTCCAGTGACCACGGGCGATAGGTCATGTCGGGCTGGATCGATACGCCCAGGCCAGCGGCTACAAGGCTTCGCACCGCTTCGGTCGAGGCCGTGCGCAGGGTGATGCGCGGTTGCAAGGAGGCGGCGGACCACATACGTTGGGCATTGCGGTCCATTTCATCGACGTTCAGTTGAATCAATGGCTCGCGGGCCACGTCGGCGAGGTTGATGCTGTCGTGTTCCAGCAGCGGGTGCTGGGCCGGCAGCCATAGCCGGTGCGGCGAGCGGGTCAACACTTCGGTCTGCAATGCGTGGCGGTCTTCGAGGTTGGACAGGATCAGCACGCCGACATCGATCTCGCCGCTGACCAGCAAATGCTCGATGTACGGGCGCTCATCCTCCATAACTCGGATTTCCACGTTGGGGTAGGCGCGCTGGAAACGGGTGAGCAAATCCGCCAGGTAATAACCGGCCACCAGGCTGGTCACGCCGACGATCAGTTGCCCGGCGACCTGGTCGGTGCTCTGTTGCAGGCTGCGCTTGGCGTTATCCACCGTGGCCAGGATCAAGTGCGCCTGACGCAGGAATTGATGCCCCTGGTGGGTCAGGGTCATGCCCTTGGCATGGCGGTTGAACAGGCTGACGCCGATTTCCTCCTCCAGTTGCTGGATTGCCAGGGTCAGGGTCGACTGGGAAATGAACGCGGTTTGCGCGGCAGCCGAGATCGAGCCGGTCTCGGCCACGGCGATGAAATGACGGATCTGACGCAAAGTCATCATGGGAAAGCACCCGGTGGGCTGTTTTTATCGATTGGCGAGAGTGTATATCGTTTTTTTTGATAGGCCGGGGCAAGCGGCAATGGGTGCATTGAGGGAGTGCAACATCTGGAAGCACTCTCGCCCACGGGGCGTGGGCACTTTCGTTTTAGGCTGGTGGTCTTGGTTTCAGGTTAAACGTCTTGTGGAGGCGGTAAATGAATACCCGTGGATTGCTCGATCAACTACTCAAGTCCGGCCAGGACCTGTTGCAGAACAAGGCCGGCAGCCCGCAGCAAAAGGGTGCGAGCGGTGGCAGCGGAGGCCTCGGCAGCTTGCTCTCCGGTGCGAGTGGCGGGGCATTGGCGGCAGGCGCCATGGGCTTGCTGCTCGGCAGCAAAAAGGCCCGTAAAGTCGGGGGCAAGGTCGCGGTCTACGGCGGTCTCGCCGCGTTGGGCGTGCTGGCCTATAAAGCCTACGGTAACTGGCAGGCGCAGCAGGGCGGTGCGGCCGGTGCGCAACCGCAAACCCTGGACCGCGTACCGGACGCACAAGTCGAGCTGCACAGTCAGGCGATTCTCAAGGCGCTGGTGGCCGCGGCCAAGGCTGACGGTCATGTCGATGAGCGTGAGCGTGCCTTGATCGAAGGCGAATTCACCCGGCTCGACAGCGATCAGGAGCTGCAACACTGGCTGCACGCCGAGCTCAACAAGCCACTGGACCCGAGCGATGTCGCCCGCGCCGCCCGCTCCCCGGAAATCGCCGCCGAGATGTACATCGCCAGCGTGATGATGGTGGACGAGGAAAACTTCATGGAGAAGGCCTATCTCGATGAGCTGGCGCGGCAGCTCAAGCTGGAGCCGGGGTTGAAGGCCGAGCTGGAAAAGCAGGTTCGCCAGGCTTCCCTGTAATCCGTCAGACTGTATTCGCGAGCAGGCTCGCTCCCACATCAGGTCTTCAGTGATCACAGATTCTGCATACACCAGAGACTCAATGTAGGAGCGAGCCTGCTCGCGATGGCGTTTTCAGCCGCCCCACATCCCCAATGACCATTCTACGGTCCCTTTCTGCCCAATCACCCTGGCACCCATCCCGCCTTTTTTTGACGGGATGAGAAGTAGCGCGCAACCGTCTTATAAATGAAACACCGCCCTCGGCTATACTCCCCGCATTTCGAATCGGCTGCGAGGAATGACTGTGAAGAACTGGACGTTACGCCAACGCATTTTGGCGAGCTTTGCGGTAATTATCGCCATCATGTTGCTGATGGTGGTTGTCTCATATTCGCGGCTGTTGAAGATCGAAAAAAGCGAGGCCAGCGTGCGTGAGGACGCTCTGCCAGGGTTGTATTACAGCTCGATGGTTCGTGGCGCGTGGTCCGACAGTTATGTACGCATTCAGGCCATGCTCGGCCTGGAGGAAGGGCAGAGCTTCACTGCCGAGGATGCCGCGAGCTTCAAGGGCTACGCCGAGCGGTTGAAAGAGCAGATGGAGCTCTACCGTGGAACGATTGCCGACGAAGAAGACAGAGTCGAGTTCGCCGCGTTCGAAAAGCTTCATGAGGACTACCACCGGATTCTGGCCGCGGTGATCGAGTTGTATAAACGCAACCAGAACGCCGAGGCCGTCAACATGTTCAAGGGTGAACTGACCCCGACCTGGACAGCGGGTCGAATGAAGGTCAATGAAATCCTGCGTCACAACAAGTCTGTGGCGGACACAGACATCGCGGCCATTGACGATGCAGTGCTCACAGCCAAAGTCATCATGGGTATTTCCCTGGTGATCGCGGTGCTGGCGGCCGCTCTCTGTGGTCTGTTGCTGATGCGCGCCATCATGGCGCCGATGAACCGCATCGTGAGAATCCTCGAAATCATGCGCACCGGCGACCTCAGCAGCCGCCTGAACCTGGAGCGCAAGGACGAATTCGGCGCGGTAGAGACCGGGTTCAACGACATGATGACCGAGCTCACTTCTCTGGTGTCCCAGGCCCAACGCTCGTCGGTGCAGGTGACCACGTCGGTGACCGAGATCGCCGCGACGTCCAAGCAGCAACAAGCCACCGCCACCGAAACCGCCGCCACCACCACGGAAATCGGCGCGACCTCCCGTGAGATCGCCGCCACTTCCCGGGATCTGGTGCGCACCATGACCGAGGTCTCCACCGCCGCCGATCAGGCTTCCGTGGCGGCCGGTTCCGGTCAGCAAGGCCTGGCACGCATGGAAGAAACCATGCACTCGGTGATGGGCGCGGCCGATCTGGTCAACGCCAAGCTGGCGATCCTCAACGAGAAGGCCGGCAACATCAATCAGGTGGTGGTGACCATCGTCAAGGTCGCCGACCAGACCAACCTGTTGTCGCTCAACGCCGCCATCGAGGCCGAGAAGGCCGGGGAATACGGGCGCGGCTTTGCCGTGGTTGCCACCGAAGTGCGGCGCCTGGCGGACCAGACGGCCGTGGCCACCTACGACATCGAGCAAATGGTGCGCGAGATCCAGTCGGCGGTGTCGGCCGGGGTCATGGGCATGGACAAGTTTTCCGAAGAGGTGCGTCGCGGGATGTCCGAGGTGCAGCAGGTCGGCGAGCAGTTGTCGCAGATCATCCATCAGGTCCAGGCGCTGGCGCCGCGGGTGCTGATGGTCAACGAAGGCATGCAGGCCCAGGCTACCGGTGCCGAGCAGATCAACCATGCGCTGGTGCAGTTGGGTGATGCCAGCAGCCAGACGGTCGAGTCTCTGCGCCAGGCCAGTTTCGCCATCGATGAACTGAGCCAGGTGGCCGTCGGGCTGCGCAGCGGCGTTTCGCGATTCAAAGTCTGATGAGCGAAATCACGGCCAAACGCTCTGCCGTGAAGCAGGCGCTGCATGCCTTGTTTCTGGTGTTTCGCGTCGGCAACGAGCGCTATGCCTTGAAGGCTATCGAAGTGGCTGAAGTGCTGCCGTGCCTGCCGTTGAAGCCCATTCCCCATGTCCCCGCCTGGGTCGCCGGGGTGTTCGCCTATCGGGGCACCGTGGTGCCGGTGATCGACTTGAGCGCACTGACCTTTGGCATGCCTGCACAGGCCCGTACCAGCACGCGACTGGTGCTGGTCAACTATCGCCCGGATGAAACCGCCGAGACACAACTGCTCGGGCTGATTCTGGAACAGGCGACTGACACCTTGCGCTGCGATCCGGCGGATTTTCAGCCCTATGGCCTGGACAATCGCCAGACGCCTTACCTCGGGCCGGTGCGCAAGGACGAGGGGGGGGTGCTGCAATGGGTGCGGGTCGGCGATCTGCTGGACGATCAGGTGCGCGCATTGTTGTTTCCCTCGCCGCCAATGGATCCGGCACTGCTGCAGGAGCGGCCATGAACAGCGATCAGCGTTTTTTCGACTTTCTCAAGGAAACCATCGGACTCGACGTGACCTCGGTAGGGCCTGCGATCATCGAGCGAGCGGTGCGCCAGCGCAGCATCGTTTCGCAAGCAGTGTCGGCCGATGAGTATTGGCACACCTTGCAGGGCTCGCGGGACGAGCAGCAGGCCTTGATCGAGGCGGTGATCGTTCCGGAAACCTGGTTCTTCCGCTATCCGGAGTCCTTCGTCACCCTGGCGAAACTGGCGAGCAAGCGTCTGGCCGAAATCAACAACCTGCGCGCACTGCGAATTCTCAGCCTGCCATGCTCCACGGGCGAAGAACCGTACTCGATCGCCATGGCGTTGCTCGATGCCGGGCTCAAACCGCACCAGTTCAAGGTCGACGGCCTGGACGTCAGCCCGTTGTCAGTGGAAAAAGCCCGTCGGGCGTTGTACGGCAAGAATTCCTTTCGGGGTGACGACATTGCGTTTCGCGACCGTCATTTCATCGCCGAAGGCGAGAGCTATCGCCTCGATCAGCGGGTGCTCGAGCAAGTGCGCCTGCAGGTAGGCAATCTGCTGGATCCGGCCTTGCTGGCCGGTGAACCGCCATTCGATTTCGTGTTTTGTCGCAACCTGCTGATCTACTTCGACCAGCCGACCCAGAAGCTAGTCTTCGAAGTGCTCAAGTGCCTGACCCACGTTGACGGCGTGCTGTTTATCGGCCCGGCCGAAGGCGGTCTGCTGGGGCGTTTGGGGATGCGCTCGATTGGTATCGCGCAGTCCTTCGCGTTCAGTCGGCAGGGAACTGCGGACCCTGATCCCTTGCCGACGTTCGTTCCTGCGCCATTGCCGGTGCCGCAACCGTTGCGCAATCCACCGCCTGCGCCAGTGCGCAGCCGTCCGTTTGCCCGGGTTGCGCCGCTGCGGCCTGCGCCTGCAACCTCCGGCTCCGACACTGTCGCGCTGCTGGCCAATATCGCCGTGCTGGCCGATGAAGGCAAAAGCGCCGAGGCGCGAGCGGCGTGTGAAAGCTACTTGCGCAGCCATGAGCCGGTGGCTCAGGTCTTTTACTGGTTGGGACTGCTCAGCGATGTGGCCGGCAATACCCTTGAAGCACAGGGTTTTTACCGCAAGGCGTTGTACCTGGAACCGCAACATCCTGAAGCGTTGATGCACCTGGCCGGCTTGCTGCAGGCCCAGGGCGACGCGATGGGAGCCAGACGATTGCAGGAGCGTGCCGCCCGCAGCGCACGTTCCGTCGACAGTGAGCGTAAACGATGATCGCCTCCGATACCTTTAGCGTCACCCGGGATGCCCAGGCCATCGACGATTGCTGGAACCGCATTGGTATCCACGGTGACAAGTCCTGTCCGCTGCTCAGCGACCATATTCATTGCCGCAATTGTGCGGTGTATTCGGCGGCTGCCACACGCTTGCTCGATCGTTATGCATTGCAGCAGGAAGATCGCGGGACTGTGTCTGTCGCGGTCGAGAGCGAGGTGAAAACCCGCTCGCTGTTGATGTTCCGTCTGGGTGAAGAGTGGTTGGGGCTTGCGACCCGTAGCCTGGTAGAGGTGGCGCGGTTGCAAGCGATTCACTCGTTGCCGCATCAACGTTCCCGGGCCTTGCTCGGCGTGGCGAATGTACGCGGAGCGCTGGTTGCCTGCCTGTCGCTGGTGGAACTGCTCGGGCTCGACGGCGTCAGCAGCGTGGCCACCGGTGCACGGGTCATGCCACGCATGCTGATCATCGCCGCCGACGGCGGGCCGGTGGTGGTGCCGGTGGACGAAGTCGACGGGATTCACGCCATCGACGAGCACATCCTCGATACCGCATCGCGCTCAGGTGCTCAGGCCAGCGCCAAATACACCCGTGGCGTGTTGCAATTCAAAGGTCGCAGCCTGCGTTGGCTGGATGAAGAGCAGCTGTTGTGCGCCGTGACCCGGAGCCTCACATGACCCCCGAGCAAATGCGCGACGCTTCGTTGCTTGAGCTGTTCAGCCTGGAGGCCGAAGCCCAGACCCTAGTCTTGAGCGCCGGCCTGCTGGCGCTTGAGCGCGACCCGACCCTGGCCGATCAACTTGAATCGTGCATGCGTGCCGCGCACTCGCTCAAGGGTGCGGCGCGGATCGTCGGTGTCGATGCCGGGGTCAGCGTTGCCCATGTGATGGAAGATTGCCTGGTCAGCGCCCAGGAAGGCCGCCTGTTGTTGCGCCCCGAGCATATCGATGCGTTGCTGCAAGGCACCGATCTGCTGATGCGCATTGCCACACCGAGCAACAACCCGGAAGTCACGGACATCGAGGCCTATGTGGCGTTGATGGCGCGGTTGCTGGACCCGGCGGCCCCGCTGGTTGCGCCTGCCGCACCGGTGATGGCCGAACTTCAGCTCGAAGCACCCGCGCCGAAGGTCGAGTCGTCGGCGCCTGTCGTCGAACCGCCATCGGCGCCAGCTCCACGCAAGACCAAACGCACCACTGAAAACGGCGAACGTGTGCTGCGTGTCACCGCCGAGCGCCTGAACAGCCTGCTCGATCTGTCGAGCAAATCCCTGGTGGAAACCCTGCGGCTCAAACCGCACCTGGCGACCATGCAGCGACTCAAGCGCATGCAGAGCAACAGTCTGCGCGCACTGGAGAATCTCAATGTGCATCTCAAGGATCACGCCTTGAGCCTGGAGGCCCAGGAAGCCCTTGAGGATGCGCGGCGCTTGCTCGCGCAATCCCAGCAACTGCTCATGGAAAAGAACGCCGAACTCGACGAGTTCGCCTGGCATGCCAGCCAACGGGCGCAGGTGTTGTACGACACGGCGCTGGCCTGTCGCATGCGGCCCTTTGCCGATGTGCTGACCGGGCAAGTGCGGATGGTCCGGGATCTGGGGCGCGATCTGGGCAAACAGGTGCGCCTGGAAATTGAAGGCGAAAAGACCCAGGTCGATCGCGACGTACTGGAAAAGCTCGAAGCGCCGCTGACTCACCTATTGCGCAACGCGGTCGACCACGGCATCGAAACCCCGGAGCAGCGCCTGCTGGCCGGCAAGCCGGCGGAAGGTTTGATTCGCCTGCGCGCGTCCCATCAGGCCGGTCTGCTGGTGCTTGAACTGAGCGACGACGGTAACGGCGTGGACCTGGAAAAGCTCCGTCGCAGCATCGTCGAACGAAATTTATCCCTCGCGGAAACCGCCGCGCAGTTGAGCGAAGAGGAATTGCTGACGTTCCTGTTCCTGCCCGGTTTCAGTCTGCGCGACAAGGTCACCGAGGTGTCCGGTCGCGGCGTCGGCCTGGATGCGGTGCAGCACATGGTCCGGCAGCTGCGCGGCGCGGTGGTGTTGGAGCAGACGGCGGGCGAGGGCAGTCGTTTCCACCTTGAGGTGCCGCTGACCCTGTCGGTGGTGCGCAGCCTGGTGGTGGAAGTCGGCGACGAAGCCTATGCCTTCCCGCTGGCGCACATTGAGCGCATGTGCGACCTGGAGCCGGCGGATATCGTGCAGGTCGAAGGCCGCCAGCATTTCTGGCACGAAGGCCGGCATGTCGGCCTGGTGGCGGCCAGTCAGTTGCTGCAACGTCCGGCCAGCCAGAACAGCGGGCAAACCCTGAAAGTCGTGGTGATTCGCGAGCGCGATGCGATCTACGGCGTGGCGGTGGAACGGTTTATCGGTGAGCGGACGTTGGTGGTGCTACCGCTGGACGAGCGTCTGGGCAAGGTGCAGGACATCTCCGCCGGGGCCCTGCTCGACGACGGTTCGGTGGTGCTGATCGTGGATGTCGAAGACATGCTGCGTTCGGTGGAAAAACTGCTCAACACCGGGCGTCTGGAGCGCATTGCCCGTCACAGCAATCAGGTGGTCGAGGCGGCCCGCAAACGAATTCTGGTGGTGGATGATTCCCTGACCGTGCGAGAGTTGCAGCGCAAGCTGTTGCTCAATCGCGGCTATGACGTGGCGGTTGCGGTGGACGGCATGGATGGCTGGAACGCGCTTCGTTCGGAGGATTTCGATCTGCTGATCACCGACATTGATATGCCGCGCATGGACGGCATCGAACTGGTCACGCTGCTGCGTCGGGACAATCGCCTGCAATCGCTGCCGGTGATGGTGGTGTCCTACAAGGATCGTGAAGAGGACCGGCGCCGTGGACTGGATGCCGGGGCCGACTATTATCTAGCCAAGGCCAGTTTTCATGACGACGCCTTGCTCGATGCAGTGGTCGAGCTCATCGGAGGAGCGCGGGCATGAGGATCGCAATCGTCAATGACATGCCCATGGCGGTGGAGGCCCTGCGCCGCGCCCTGGCATTCGAGCCGGCCCACGAGGTGGTCTGGGTCGCCGGCAATGGTGCCGAGGCGGTGCGCCAGTGCGCGCTGGACACGCCGGACCTGATTCTGATGGACCTGATCATGCCGGTGATGGATGGCGTCGAGGCCACGCGGCGGATCATGGCCGAGACCCCGTGTGCCATCGTCATCGTCACCGTGGATCGCCAGCAGAACGTGCACCGGGTGTTCGAGGCCATGGGTCACGGTGCGCTGGACGTGGTCGACACCCCGGCCCTCGGTGCCGGCAATGCCCAGGAAGCGGCGGCGCCGTTGTTGCGCAAGATCTTGAATATCGTCTGGCTGATCGGCGACAAGGGTAACCGCCCGCGCCCGGCACCGGCACCCTTGCGCTGTTCGGGCTCACGCCAGGGCCTGATCGCCATTGGCTCATCCGCCGGTGGGCCGGCAGCGCTGGAAGTCTTGCTCAAGGGGCTGCCGCGTGATTTCTCTCCGGCCATTGTGCTGGTGCAACACGTTGACCAGGTGTTTGCCGCCGGCATGGCTGAATGGCTCGGCACTGCCAGCGGCCTTGATGTGCGCCTGGCCCAGGAGGGCGAGCCGCCGCAAAGCGGCGCGGTATTGCTGGCCGGCACCAATCACCATATTCGCTTGTTGAAAAACGGCACGCTGGCGTATACCGCCGAACCGGTCAACGAGATCTACCGGCCCTCCATCGATGTGTTCTTCGAGAGCGTGGCCAGTTACTGGAGCGGTGACGCCGTGGGGGTTTTGCTCACCGGCATGGGGCGTGATGGCGCCCAAGGGCTTAAACTCATGCGCCAACAGGGCTACCTGACCATCGCACAAGACCAAAACAGCAGTGCGGTGTACGGCATGCCGAAGGCGGCCGCCGCCATCGACGCTGCCGTGGAGATTCGCCCGCTGGACAAGATAGCGCCACGATTGCTGGAGATTTTCGCCAAATGAGCACCTTTTTCCTCATTCCTGGCTCAGGTAGTACTCAGGTGACCGCACATGACTGAATTACAACTCGACGACTTCAAGACCGACGAAAACGCCGCCATGGTGTTGCTGGTGGACGATCAGGCCATGATCGGCGAAGCCGTGCGTCGCGGCCTGTCGAACGAAGAGAACATTGATTTCCACTTCTGCTCCGACCCGCACCAGGCCATCGCCCACGCGGTGCGCATCAAGCCGACAGTGATCCTGCAGGATCTGGTCATGCCCGGTCTTGACGGTCTTAGCCTGGTGCGCGAATACCGCAATCACCCGGCGACCAAGGACATTCCGATCATCGTTCTGTCGACCAAGGAAGACCCGCTGATCAAGAGCGCGGCCTTTGCGGCCGGGGCCAACGATTATCTGGTCAAGCTGCCGGACAATATCGAACTGGTCGCGCGCATCCGCTACCACTCGCGCTCCTACATGACCCTGCTGCAACGGGATGCGGCGTACCGCGCGTTGCGGGTCAGCCAGCAGCAACTGCTCGACACCAACCTGGTGCTGCAACGCCTGATGAACTCCGATGGCCTGACAGGGTTGTCGAACCGTCGGCACTTCGATGAATACCTGGAACTGGAGTGGCGCCGTTCGCTGCGTGAGCAGAGCCAGTTGTCATTGCTGATGATCGATGTCGACTACTTCAAGGCCTACAACGACAGCTTCGGCCACCTGGAAGGCGATGAAGCCCTGCGCAAGGTCGCCGCGGCGATCAAGGACGCCAGTGCCCGGCCTTCGGACCTCCCGGCCCGCTACGGCGGCGAAGAGTTCGCCCTGGTGCTGCCCAACACCTCCCAGGGCGGTGCACGGTTGGTGGCCGAGAAGCTGCGCCAGACCGTGGCAGCCCTGAAGATCCCGCATAACTCGCCGGCCGAAGGTTCGAGCCTGACCATCAGCATCGGCCTGTCGACTATTACCCCGAAAGCGGGCAGCAACTGCCGCGACCTGATCCTGGCGGCGGACAAGGGGCTGTATTCGGCGAAGAACAATGGGCGTAATCAGGTGGGGGTCGGCTGACGGTACAACGCTCCGTAGCGCTTTAGCAGCTGCGGAGCCCGCGAGGCTGCGTCCGAAGACGAAGTCCTCGCAAACCCTGTACATGGAGTTTGACTAAAGAGGCTTGTTGCATAGTTTAGGAGAGTTTTTGTACGGATAGTCGCTCCATACAGCAATTGGCTGTTATTTAAGAATGCTGGCAGATTTGCTTTCGACGGTCTGAAAACAATCATGTCAACTTTTAGTAAAGGCTTAGGGGGGGGGCAGCGTCGCGTTCAATAAGAATGAAAGCGAACGCCGCAATAAGTGTTCTTACTCAAAATCTTCTTTAGGCATCTGACAATCTGGGCATAACCAATCTTCGGGCAGATCGTCCCAAAGCGTGCCTGGTGGTATTCCATTTTCAGGATCGCCCAGGGCGGGGTCATATTCATAGCCGCAAATAGTGCAACTCATTATTTTTTCTTTGCTTAACATGATTCTTCCTGAGGACAGATTAAAGTGTGACAGTGGCGACCAAACCAGTTGCTCCTAAGATGAAACCAATTAGAGCGCCTCTTTTCGGTAATTCCTTTAGCATTGCGTATATCACAATTGGTTCAAGAATCAGGAGGAGTGTCAAGGATGCAACAGTAACTACCCATATATTTCCAGTTGCTTGATATCCTAGCCAGTACGCGAAAATTAGACTTATACCGGCAATGCTGATAAGTATTACAGGTTTTACAAATATTAAAGGAGTTTCCAATGATCGCTCAGGAAGTTTGGAGGCGTATACTTCGCTGTAAATTGTTAGTATTTCACCGAAAACCATTAGTATTAAGGATGCAGCCATGTAGTAGTGATTTTTCATTTTTAACCTTTGGCTAGTATTGATAAAATGTCTTCTACTGCAGGGGCTCCGAGTTCGCTTGAGTTGAGCAAAAAGTGAGGGCCGTCGTGATCAAAAAGAAATGTGTTTTGATAGGGTGTGCCTTCGAGCTTGGCAATTCTTTGAAGTATGTCTTCGGCTTTGTGTAAATTTGAAAGGTGGTTGTGCTTCAGTATTTTTATTGCATTCCCGAAGTGTATGGCTTCGTCCGCAATCAGGTTTTTAATCCATGTGTTGAAGTTTTGGTGTCCGAACTCGTTGTAGAATGTGTCTTTTTTATATGTTTTGACTGATGTGTATTCATCGTAAGCAAATAGAAGTAGTAGGTTGAATTCGCTTGTAAATATTTCTTGTAGTTGGTCAAAATTTCCGGTTCTTATTTTTAGTTGGTCTATCAGCTCTTCCTCGGTTGAACCAAATAAAAGGCGGATGAGTTCAAAAAAACCGTCGGAATGATTTTTTTCATCTGCAAACCATAAGTCGAGATACTGAACGAAGTGCGGCGAAAATTTTGCTCTCCGCAGGTGTAAATGATGATAAAGATTGATAGCGTCATACTCTGAAAATAAATCTGCCATAAAGAATTTTTTGTACTTTATGTCGATTCCAGGGTTTGTCCATTCGCTGCCGGATATTTCATTGAAAAGTGCTCTTGAACTCCAGTGTCTTTTTGTAAGGAAGGGTGGGGTCATTTTTTTCTCCTGTAGTTCGGGTTATGCTTTTATTTTTTTTATGATGGTAGGGATTATAAGGTCTTTTATTTCTTGTTTTTTAATGGGGAAGTCTGGTGTGTTGTGGTCCAGAACAAATGTTCCAGAGTAGTTTGGTTTCTCGAAATCTATAGCGAAGATCTCTTCCAGGATTGAAGTGGTTTCATTAATCCTCTCGGGGAATAGTTTTTTGGCTTTATCGATAAAGGAAAAGAAGTGATTGATTTCATCTTTTTTTGTTTTTCTGATCCAGTTCGAGAGTTGTGGGGATTTGAATTTATCGTATTTTGCTATGCTGCGGTGATAGACGTGTGTGGTAATAATTTCGTCGTAGGCCAGCATGATGAGGAGTTTGAATGTGTCATCAGTTATTGGATTGATTACACTGAAGTCAGGGCTTCTAACTTCGGCCTCCAGAGTAACTTGATCAAGGGGGATGCCTGTGAATGATGAGTAGATCAGAGCAAAACCATAGGCATGGTCAATTTCGTCCCTAAGCCAAGGATTTAGCACTCCCACTAGTGACGGAAAGTATGTCGAGTATTTGGTCTTTAAATGCCAATAAAGTCGCCGTGCATCGTACTCAGTAATTACTGAGTCGAATAATATCTCCTTCCATTCAGTGCGCTCGATATTGCTTAGTTTTGTATCAGGGAATCGGAAGTTAGCCAGCACCACGGCAGCATCCGGGGTCGAACGGGCGGGGATTCTGGGTTCTGTTATTTTTGTTGTGTTCATGGTGTTTGACTTCCATTGTTTTATCAGTTTTTTGGATGCGCCCTAAAATTATGAAATTGTAGAGTGTCGCTGCAGCTTGGGCGCCAATCAGTTTCTTGGATAATTATTGGCTGCCAGTACGGTTCTACGAAGTCATAGATGTATTCCCAGTCTAGACTTTCGGATTCTAGAATCCCGGATTCTGAATTTTGCTCGGCCCACTTCATTCCAGCAACGATGCTTGATGTGACTTGTAGGCTCGTTGCACTGTTATGTTTTGCCATTTTTCTTGCCTTTCCTATTGAAAGATTAGAGCCGAGCCAAAGTGATTTGTGTTTTTTGCTGATCAGGAAAATGCCGAGTTCGTCGATGCCGGAAACTATATCGTCTTTCATTACTTCCTTTGATTCGATTTGATCTTCACTCCCGCTGCAAAGTAAATGCATTGAATCTACTGCTTGGTCGCAAGGATGATATGCGTAGTATACGGTTGGTCGATATTTTGGTGTTGATGGGGTATCTGAAGTTAAGTATTCGGCGATTGATAGCGATTCATTGTGTGTTAATAGATATGCGTTAAATTCTAAGTAATTGGGAGACCAGCTTTTTACGATGACATTTCGGCCTTGTTCAATCAGTTCGAGTGAGTATCCGTTGTTCTTGGCGTTCAGTGGAACGTCTACTTCGTGAGATCCCCAGCCCAGTTCCGCTGGTTGCAAGCACTCTGTAATCAGTCCGTCCACAGACCAAGTGCAGATAAAGCTTTTTGGTGCGCGCTTTTTGGACGAGATTTGTGTGTCTCGCTCTGATATTTGTATGACCTGTAATTCTAGGCGTTCTGATAGTTTGGCCCACTCAGATTGTGTTGTTGGTTGATCATGTATTCCATTTTTGAGTGCCATTTCAAGCATTGCTTTTTTTAGCAATATAGATATAAAGCCAGGGTTTGCTCCGTGCCCAACAATTGCTGTTGTTGTGCTGGTCTGGGTTTGCGCATATTGTTTCAGACTTTCCCTTAGAGAGTGATTGCTTTTTAAGTTGTTGTTATTTTGATTTGCGTATTCCCAAGGCTCTATGCATGTGTCTAAATACAGTGTGTTGAACCGCTGGGCTAGATTTATCAGAGCTAAGCTGGAAACAGATACCGCCAGATTTAAGAGGAAGCTGTTGTCGCTTAATAATGGTGACAAAACACTGTGGAAGTTGTTTTGGGTTATCAGCTTTTTGTTTAATGTTGCGGAATACTCACTCGCGATATTTTTTCGAGTTGCGTCGATTTCTTTGTCGAAAATGATGATTTCTGAGTTGTAATTTTCTGAAAGTAGCGGTAGCAAAGCTTGGGCGATACTTCCAAAGCCTACAATTATTATTCTGTCGATTTTTTTCATGGTAGTCCTTTAATTAGTAAGTTGAATTGACTTGTCCATGTTTTGCGGTGGTGCTGTAGCTTGCTTAGGTTTCTGAGGATTAAGGTTTTCGATGATGGTGTTAGTAAGTTGTTGTCGATTTTTTTGTGTTGCATAGTTATAGGGAAAGCAGATGCATTGCGCAATTGCCAATTAAGTAGGATTGGTCCGTTATTTTTGAGGTTGTTTTCCTACAGATCGGTCGAGGTCTTAATCTTGTTGTTGATTAGTACTCTGAGAGATGTTTACGGCATCATCCTCAAGGGCGAGTTGCTTATAGCCATGGCAGTTGCGCGAGCCACACAGCCGCGCGGCGGCGGTGCTATCGTTCAAACCGTCTGGTTGTGGGCCCAGCAGGCGATCAGAGCCACACCGTCGGCGGACTACTCGGTCGTGAATGCCAGTGTGCATGTGCAGCGCCGCAACCAGGTCCTTGAACTGGCCTCACCATGCATCTGCATCAACTCCGTGGCCCCGGCCATGGTTGAATCTCCAGTCTAAGGCACCTTCCTGGGAGTCGAGCCGGTCAAGGACGTTGCCGACCGTTAACCCCTTCCATCAACTGCGGCGTAGCGGTCAGCCCGCTGATGTAGCCCAGGCCATTCCGTTTCTGGTATCGATTCAGCCTTCGGCGATCACCGGCACTGTGCTGCCAGTCGACAGCGGCATCACTGAAAGACGTGAGCAGGGTGATTGCAGCGTTCATGGCTGGTGCGAGGCAGGAATAACTGAAACCATTCGCCGGTAAACCCGCCATGCGGGCTGCCGGGACCGCGTGATTACGGTATACTCGCCGGCTTTCAAAAGTTCGCCAACGAGTGCTGCCCGTCATGGAAATCAACCCGATCCTGAACACCATCAAGGACCTGTCCGAGCGCTCCGAAACTATTCGGGGGTATCTTTGACTACGATCAAAAGCATGAGCGTCTGACCGAAGTCAATCGCGAGCTTGAAGATCCGAGTGTCTGGAACAAACCTGAATACGCCCAGGAGCTGGGCCGCGAGCGCGCTGCGCTGGCGCAGATCGTCGATACCCTGGACGAGCTGAACACCGGTCTGGCCGATTGCCGCGACCTGCTGGACATGGCCGTCGAAGAGAACGACGAAGGCGCAGTGGGCGATGTCGTCGCCGAGCTGGCCCGTCTCGAGGAAAGTCTGGCCAAGCTGGAATTCCGGCGCATGTTCAGCCACGAAATGGACCCGAACAACGCCTACCTGGACATCCAGGCCGGTTCCGGCGGCACCGAAGCCCAGGACTGGGCCAACATTCTGCTGCGCATGTACCTGCGCTGGGCCGACAAGCGCGGCTTCGACGCGACCATCATGGAACTGTCCGCCGGTGAAGTCGCCGGGATCAAGGGCGCGACCGTGCACATCAAGGGCGAATACGCGTTTGGCTGGTTGCGGACCGAAATCGGCGTGCACCGTCTGGTGCGCAAGAGCCCGTTCGACTCCGGCAACCGTCGCCACACCTCGTTCTCCGCGGTGTTCGTCTCGCCAGAGATCGATGACAAGGTGGAAATCGAAATTAACCCGGCAGACTTGCGGATCGACACCTATCGCTCCTCCGGTGCCGGTGGTCAGCACGTAAACACCACCGACTCGGCCGTACGTATCACCCACGTACCGACCAACACCGTGGTCAGCTGCCAGAACGAACGTTCCCAGCACGCCAACAAGGACACCGCCATGAAAATGCTGCGGGCCAAGTTGTACGAGCAGGAAATGCAGAAGCGCAACGCGGCGTCCCAGGCGCTGGAAGACACCAAGTCCGATATCGGCTGGGGTCATCAGATCCGTTCGTACGTGCTCGATGCCTCGCGCATCAAGGATCTGCGCACCAACATCGAGCGCAGCGACTGCGACAAGGTGCTCGACGGCGACATCGACGAATACCTGGAAGCGAGCCTGAAGTCCGGGCTGTAAGCAATGCAATACAGGATCGGCTGACCCGGCGCGATCCTTGTAGGAGCCAGCTTGCTGGCGATCCCCAGGCCGCAGGCCTGGGGGCAACGAACCTGTGATGGAATATTTAAAGACATGAGCGACCTAGAACTCGACCCGCAAGCCCTGCAACAGGAAGAAAACTCCCTGATCGCCCTGCGCAAGGAAAAGCTTGCTGCCGAGCGCGCCAAGGGCAATGCCTTCCCGAACGACTTCCGCCGCGAAAACTACTGCGAACAACTGCAGAAACAGTACGCGGACAAGACCAAGGAAGAGCTGGCAGAGGCTGCGATCCCGGTCAAGGTTGCCGGTCGTATCATGCTCAACCGTGGCTCGTTCATGGTGATCCAGGACATGACCGGTCGTATCCAGGTCTACGTCAACCGCAAAACCCTGTCCGAAGAAACCCTGGCCGCGGTGAAAACCTGGGACATGGGCGACATCATTGCCGCCGAAGGCACCCTGGCCCGTTCCGGCAAGGGCGACCTGTACGTCGAAATGACCAGCGTGCGCCTGCTGACCAAGTCCCTGCGCCCGCTGCCGGACAAGCACCACGGCCTGACCGACACCGAACAGCGCTACCGCCAGCGTTACGTCGACCTGATCGTCAACGAAGACGTGCGCCAGACGTTCCGCGTGCGTTCGCAAGTCATCGCCCACATCCGCAGCTTCCTGATGAAGCGTGACTTCCTGGAAGTGGAAACGCCGATGCTGCAGACCATTCCTGGCGGCGCGGCAGCCAAGCCGTTCGAAACCCACCACAATGCGCTGGACATGGGCATGTTCCTGCGTATCGCGCCGGAGCTGTACCTCAAGCGTCTGGTTGTTGGCGGGTTCGAGAAAGTGTTCGAGATCAACCGCAACTTCCGTAACGAAGGCGTTTCGACTCGTCACAACCCTGAATTCACCATGTTGGAGTTCTACCAGGCCTACGCCGACTACGAAGACAACATGGACCTGACCGAAGAACTGTTCCGCGAACTGGCGCAGCTGGTTCTGGGCAGCACCGACGTGCCGTACGGCGACAAGGTGTTCCACTTCGGCGAGCCGTTCGTGCGTCTGTCGGTGTTCGACTCGATCCTCAAGTACAACCCTGAGCTGACCGCCGATGATCTGAACGACATCGACAAGGCTCGCGCCATCGCCAAGAAGGCCGGCGCCAAGGTGCTGGGCTTCGAAGGCCTGGGCAAGCTGCAGGTGATGATTTTCGAAGAGCTGGTCGAGCACAAGCTGGAGCAGCCGCATTTCATTACCCAGTACCCGTTCGAAGTGTCGCCGCTGGCCCGTCGTAACGACGACAACCCGAACGTCACCGACCGTTTCGAACTGTTCATCGGTGGTCGTGAAATCGCCAACGCCTACTCCGAGTTGAACGACGCGGAAGACCAGGCCGAGCGCTTCATGGCCCAGGTGGCCGACAAGGACGCAGGCGACGACGAAGCCATGCACTACGACGCCGACTTCGTTCGTGCGCTGGAGTACGGCATGCCGCCAACGGCGGGTGAAGGCATCGGTATCGACCGTCTGGTGATGCTGCTGACCAACTCCCCGTCGATCCGCGACGTGATCCTGTTCCCGCACATGCGGCCGCAAGCGTAAGTGTTTCAAATAAAAAGCCGCCTTTGAGGCGGCTTTTTATTGCCTGTCTGGTACAAACGTATCAACTTGTTACTTTCATCTGAGAGGAAATACCTGTCGTGATTCGTGCAATAGCTCAAGAAGGTGCAGCGGGTATCGCCACTGCGGTCGCTGAAAGCGTTCAGTACCAGGGCCGCAAGGCCAGCCGACAGGGCAGTGAGCAGCGTCGACAGGACATTCTCGACGCCGCCATGCGCATTGTCGTGCGTGACGGCGTGCGTGCCGTCCGACACCGCGCGGTGGCCGCCGAGGCGCAAGTGCCGTTGTCGGCGACCACTTACTATTTCAAGGATATCGATGACCTGCTCACCGATACCTTCGCCCAATATGTGGAACGCAGTGCGGCGTACATGGGCAAGCTGTGGGTGAACAACGAGGGCCTGCTGCGCGACATGATCGCCAGTGGCGATGGCAGCCCGCAGGCACGCTCGAAACTGGCGGACGACATTGCACGGCTGATGACCGATTACGTTCACCGGCAATTGGTCAATCGTCGCGAACATTTGATGGCCGAGCAGGCGTTCCGTCAGGAGGCGTTGCTCAACCCGCGCCTGGCCGAACTGGTGCGCTCGCATCAGCAAATCCTGTTGCAGGGCTCTTGCCAGCTGTTCCAGGTATTGGGCTCGCGCGAGCCGCATCAGGATGCCAAGGTGTTGACGGCGATTATCGGCCGGATGGAATATCAGGGCCTGCTCAACGTAGATGAGCCTGCCGCCGAAGAGGAAATGCTCGGCATCCTGACGCGCTACATGCACCTGGTGCTGGCGTCGGTGTAGCTCGGTTGGTGCATGACCTGTGGGAGCGGGCTTGCTCGCGAAAGCGGTGTGTCAGTCAAAGTTGATGTCGACTGATGTACCGCCTTCGCGAGCAAGCCCGCTCCCACAGCGTGAAGCCGTGTGATCTTCAAGGGAGTATTGAATGAAAGCCTGGCGTGTCGTTGTGATCGCCTTGTCGTTCCTGCTGCTCAGTGGCTGTCTGGTGACCTTCAAGGAACCGCTGCCCACGAGCGAGCCCGCGCCCAAAGGGTTGCTCGGCAAGTGGACCAGCACCAGCGCCTGGGGCGAGCCCGTCAATCTGGAGTTGACCCGCATCGCCGACAATCGCTACCAGGCCGTCAGCTACTTCAAGGCCAAACCCAAGGAGCGTGAAGCCTACCCCTTCACCGTGTCGCGCCATGGCAACCGTTGGTACTTGTCGGCGAAGGTGCCGGCGCAGTTCGGCGGGTATTTCATCATCGGCGGCTTCGAGCTGACCGACCAGCGTGAACTGGTGCTGTACAACCTCGACCCCGAACAGATCAACCAGGCGCTGAAGCAAAACGCCCTGAGCGGAGAAGCGTTTCAGACTGACGACGGCGCAGGCGTGCTGATCAACAGCTCCATGGATCAAGTCGCCGCCTACCTCGACGACCCGGCCAATTCCGATGTGTTCGTCGAAGCCGTACGCTACCAGCGTCAGGCCAAAGCCAAATAAGCAGCACAATCAGGTTTCTACAGGAGTTTCGGGTGGACGATTACCAACAGTCGATACGCATTTTGTCCGATCGCATCGTGCTCGCGCAGACGCCGATCCGCGTCCTCGATGCGGTCAAGTGGGA
The DNA here is from genome assembly GCF_019947335.1 of Pseudomonas sp. BF-R-24. NCBI lineage: Bacteria > Pseudomonadati > Pseudomonadota > Gammaproteobacteria > Pseudomonadales > Pseudomonadaceae > Pseudomonas > Pseudomonas sp. BF-R-24. The sequence continues at coordinate 2,677 of NZ_JAGYGG010000025.1, read as the reverse complement.
CGACAACATTCGTAAGGGCTTCCTCAAGGCCAAAGGCAAGGAAATGCCGGCGGTGGACCGCGACTACTACCTCAACCGGCCGCTGGCGTTCGATTCCAGCAAAGTGAAGCTGGAGTTCCAGAACATCGAGCGCGACATCACCCGCCAGCTCGGCCAGTTCAACCCGGTCGGCCAGATCATGCGTCGCATGTGCAAGGAATACCGCATGGTGGTGCGCATGCTCGAAGCGCGCGGCACCGAAGATTTCGGCCTGATCTCGCAGGAATTGTACGGTGCCGCGTCCGACGCGTTCCACGCCGGCGACCCGACGCTGTCCGACCTGGGCATGATGTTGTCCGAATACCTGAACAACATCGACGGCCGTGGCGATCTCAAGGATGAGCCGAAGACGCTGACGGCCAAGGATGCGGTCGACCTGTTGCAGCATCGCTTGAACAAGGTATTTGGCGAAGCCGAGGAAACCATCCGGGTGTTCGAGTCCGACGGGATCGTCGCCGATGCGGCGGCTGGCGCCGACTACATCAAGATCCGCTCCGATGCGATGTTCAATCAGCGCGATGTGCGCGCCCTGGAAGTCCACGAAGGGCTGGTGCATGTCGGCACCACCCTCAACGGCCTGAACCAGCCGATCTGCACCTTCCTCTCCAAGGGGCCGCCCTCGTCGACGGTGACCCAGGAAGGCCTGGCGATCCTGATGGAAATCATCACCTTCGCCTCGTACCCCAGTCGCCTGCGCAAACTGACCAACCGCACGCGGGCCATCCATATGGTGGAGGAGGGTGCCGACTTCCTGCAGGTGTTCGAGTTCTTCCGCGAGCAAGGCTTCGAAATGCCCGAGAGCTACAGCAACGCCAGTCGCGTTTTCCGCGGCTCGGTGCCGACAGGTCTGCCATTTACCAAAGACTTGTCCTACCTCAAGGGCTTCATCATGATTTACAACTACATTCAACTGGCCGTGCGTAAAGGCAAGCTGGAGCAGATACCGCTGTTGTTCTGCGGCAAGACCACCCTGGAAGACATGCGTACCTTGCGCCAGTTGGTGGATGAAGGTCTGGTGGTTCCGCCCAAGTACCTGCCGGAACAGTTCCGCGACATGAACGCGCTGTCGGCGTGGATGTGCTTCTCCAACTTCCTCAACCACCTGAGCCTGGACCGGATCGAGGCGGATTACTCCAACATCCTTTAAGGATCACGCGGACTCAATGTGGGAGCGGGCTTGCTCGCGAAAGCGGTGTATCAGATAGCAGAGATGGTGAATGTCAGTCCGCATTCGCGAGCAAGCCCGCTCCCACATGGGGTCGCATTCCAACCACACTTTACGAGGTTTCACCGGATGAAACTCCTCGGCATCCTCTGCCTTCTCCTGGTCCTGAACGGTTGCAGCTCGCTGCTGTTCTACCCCGAACCCGGCCAGTTGTTCACGCCGGAAAAGGCCGGGCTCGAATACCGCACCGTCACCTTGAACACCGCCGATGGCCTCAAGCTGAACGCGTGGTGGCTGCCGGTGAAGCAGGGTGTCGAGGTCAAAGGCACGGTACTGCACCTGCACGGTAACGGCGGCAATCTGCCAATGCATCTGGGCGGGAGTTGGTGGTTGCCGGAACAGGGCTATCAAGTGCTGCTGGTGGACTATCGCGGTTATGGCTTGTCCGAAGGCAAGCCCAGCCTGCCGGCGATCTATCAGGACATCGATGCGGCGTTCAAATGGCTCGACCAGGCCCCCGAGGTCAAGGGCAAGCCGCTGATCCTGCTTGGCCAAAGCCTTGGCGGTTCGATGGCTGTCCACTACCTCGTTCAACACCCCGAGCGGCAGAAACAACTCAAGGCTGTTGTCCTCGACGGCGTGCCCGCCAGTTATCGCAGTGTCGGCCGGTATGCGCTGAGTAATTCATGGGTGTTCTGGACGTTCCAGGTGCCGCTGTCGTGGCTGGTGCCGGACGGCGACAGCGCGATCAACTCCATGACGCAACTCAAGGACGTACCGAAACTGATCTACCACAGCATCGACGATCCGATCGTGCCTCTTTCCAACGGCATCCGACTGTATCAAGCTGCGCCGCCGCCGCGGGTGCTGCAACTGACCCGTGGCGGTCATGTGCAGACGTTCGCCGACCCGGTCTGGCGCAAGGTCATGCTGCGTTATCTCGATGACCCGCAACATTTCAACGGCCTGCGCCGCCTGGGTGAAATCCCCAACTACCCGGCGCCCCCGAATTCAGAAGATGAACCACCAGAGAGTCCGCAATGAGTGAAGAACGCAACGCCATCCCGCTGATCATCACTGGTATCTGCAGCATCCTCGGCACCGTCGGTGCCCTGTGGTGGTACGGCTACCTGCACTTCGCCAAGCCCGAGGATGCGTTGCTGCTCAGCGACTTCACCATGCTCAAGACCGTGCCGGGCGAGGACTACAAGGTTTCCCTGGCGCCGGCGGCCCAAGTGGCCCAGTGCATCGATGGCGTGCTGGTGCTGTTCGACACCGAACAGAAAGGCCTGACCGGCGTGCTGGTCGACAGCAAGAAAAAAGCCGTGCGCTGCATGGGGCAGGAGACGCCGCAGAAGCTGGAGCCGTAAACCGGTTCTAACTAACAACACAGATCCAATGTGGGAGCGGGCTTGCTCGCGAAGGCGGTTTAACTTTCAACAATAATGTTGACTGATACACCGCCTTCGCGAG
>NZ_JAGYGG010000024.1:0-85582 GCF_019947335.1 Pseudomonas sp. BF-R-24 | reverse complement strand
GCCAGAACTCAGGCCTTGGTCATTCTTGCCCGCAAGCTTTGCCGAGTGGCATTCGCCCTCATGAAAAACCAGAGCGAATACCAGCCGAATTTGAAGTTGCAGGGTTCCCCTGCAACATAGAATCTCCCACAAAAATGTGTACACAGGAATGTCACCATCGGTGCCATTTATGTGTGCACTTTTCGTTTCTGCGCCCCCAAAAGTTACATCCCCCCGCCTGACGTACACCGCCATGTCCTCCTGAATCCCCTTCGTAAAATAAATACCTGTTCAATCGGTCAATTTAAATTGCCTATTTTTCAGCAATTTGGCGAAACGCCATAACAAAACGAAATGAGCAGCGCGTTTCATAGAACTGCCAGCTGGCACAGTTCTGGCTTAAGTGCATACATGTTTTGTATACAATCAATTCAAAACATACACACACTTTAGATCCGCAAGCCTGAAGCGCCCTATCCCGTACAGGCTGCAGATGCCCCGTAACCAATGATATTCGCCATCCGCGACGAAGATTTGTCGAGCCAACGCTCATGCACAGTCATCGCGAGGTCGAGCATCAGGAGCCTGCCGGAATGCGTACTAGCCTCTCCAATAACAACATCGCGCTGGATCTACCCTCCTCCCATTCCATCCACACCGTCGACAATCAGGCGCATCACGCCCCCGTGGTGCTCAGCCCCCGATTGCACAACAAAGACCTGGCACCGACCAAGTCCGAAGGTCGGCGCTGGGGCCGCTACAGCATCTTTGCCCTGTGGACCAACGACGTGCACAACATTGCCAACTACTCGTTTGCCATAGGCTTGTACGCCTTGGGTCTGGGTGGCTGGCAGATTCTCCTGTCCCTGGGAATCGGTGCCGCGCTGGTTTACTTCTTCATGAACCTGTCTGGCTACATGGGCCAGAAAACCGGGGTGCCGTTTCCGGTCATCAGCCGGATCAGTTTCGGCATTCACGGTGCGCAGATTCCTGCATTGATCCGCGCCGTTATCGCCATCGCCTGGTTCGGTATCCAGACGTATCTTGCGTCCGTGGTCTTTCGCGTGTTGTTAACGGCGGTCCATCCCGGGTTCGCCGACTACGACCACGACTCGATCCTCGGCCTGTCGACCCTGGGCTGGGTGTGTTTCGTCGCGATCTGGTTCGTGCAACTGGCGATCCTGGCCTATGGCATGGAGATGGTGCGGCGCTACGAGGCATTTGCCGGCCCGGTGATTTTGCTGACCGTCGCCGCCCTTGCCGCGTGGATGTACACCCAGGCCGATGCGACCATCGCCTGGTCTATCCGTGAGCCGCTGACTGGCGGTGAGATGTGGCGCAACATCTTTGCCGGCGGCGCACTGTGGCTGGCGATCTACGGCACCTTGATCCTCAACTTCTGCGACTTTGCCCGTTCTTCGCCGTGCCGCAAAACCATCAAGGTCGGAAATTTCTGGGGCTTGCCAGTGAATATCCTGGTGTTCGCCGGCATTACCGTCCTGCTGTGCGGCGCGCAATTTCAGATCAATGGCCGGATCATCGAAAGCCCGACCGAAATCATCGCCTCGATCCCCAACACCTTCTTCCTGGTGCTCGGCTGCCTGGCGTTCCTGATCGTCACCGTGGCGGTGAACATCATGGCCAACTTCGTCGCCCCGGCGTTCGTACTCAGCAACCTGGCGCCCAAGTACCTGACCTTCCGCCGCGCCGGCTTGATCAGCGCGACCATCGCTGTGCTGATCCTGCCGTGGAACCTCTACAACAGCCCGCTGGTGATCGTGTACTTCCTGTCCGGCCTCGGTGCCCTGCTCGGCCCGTTGTACGGGGTGATCATGGTCGACTACTGGCTGGTACGCAAAGGCCGGATCAACGTGCCGCAGTTGTACAGCGAAGACCCTGACGGCGCGTATTACTACAGCCGCGGTGTCAATTTGCGCGCGGTGGCGGCGTTCATTCCTGCAGCGTTGATCGCCATCGTTCTGGCATTGGTACCGGGCTTCCACAGCGTATCGCCATTCTCCTGGCTGATTGGTGCCGGTATCGCCGGGATGCTCTACCTGATCATCGCCAAGCGCCAACCGCATTACGTCGATGTTAGCGGCGAAGCCATCGCGGTCGACAACGTCAGCCACTGATCCTGTCGCGGCCCGGCGTTGTCGGGCCGCAGAACCAACTGCAATAAGGACTCCCCATGCGCATTCTCGTGGTCAACGTCAACACCACCGAATCCATCACCCAGGCCATCGCCCGTTCGGCGCAGGCCGTCGCATCACCCGGCACGGAAATCGTCGGCCTCACCCCGCACTTCGGTGCCGACTCCATCGAAGGCAATTTCGAGAGTTACCTGGCGGCCATCGCGGTCATGGACCGGGTGATGTCCTACGACCAGCCGTTCGACGCCGTGATCCAGGCCGGTTATGGCGAACACGGCCGTGAAGGATTGCAGGAACTGCTCAATGTGCCGGTGGTGGATATCACCGATGCCGCCGCCAGCACAGCCATGTTTCTCGGTCACGCCTATTCCGTGGTCACCACCCTCGACCGCACCGTGCCGCTGATCGAAGATCGCCTCAAGCTCTCCGGCCTCTGGGACCGTTGCGCCTCGGTACGGGCCAGTGGTTTGGCAGTACTGGAACTGGAGCACGAGCCGCAGCGCGCACTGGAGGCCATCGTCCATCAGGCCGAACTGGCGGTGACCCAGGACAAGGCCGAAGTGATTTGCCTGGGCTGCGGCGGCATGGCCGGGCTGGACGAGCAGATTCGTCGACGTACCGGGGTACCGGTGGTGGATGGGGTGACGGCGGCGGTGACCATTGCCGAATCATTGGTGCGACTGGGGCTGTCGACATCGAAGGTGCGGACTTATGCGACGCCACGGCCGAAAAACATCATTGGTTGGCCGGGGCGGTTTGCCCGGTAGACCGCGGCGCCCCCTTCGCGAGCAAGCCCGCTCCCACACTGGATCTCCGTTGAATACAGATATTGTGTCTACAACAGATCAAATGTGGGAGCGGGCTTGCTCGCGAAGGAGGCAACTCGGACCTGAGCCTGACTCAAACCGCACTGAACCTCTGCCCCAACCCTCTCTCGGCAAACTGCTCAATGACAAACTCGACAAACGCCCGGGTCTTGCCCGGCAGCAGTTTGTGTTCGGCGTAATAGATGGAGGTGTAGCCGTCGTCGATGTACCAATCCGGCAGCACCCGCTGCAGCCTGCCCGACTCCAGATAGCCCGCGGCAAACGGCATGCTCACCAGCGCAATGCCCAGACCCTGCGCGGCCGTGGCGCAGGCGGCCTCGGAATCGCTCATGGTCATCCGCGCCTTGAGCGTCAACGGGCTGTGTTGCTGATTGCGATGGGTCAACTGCCAGGAGCGTACCCGACCGGTCTGCGGTGAGCGGATCAGAATCCCGTCATGGTGCTTGAGGTCATCCGGCTCGCTGATCGCTGCATGTGTCTCCAGGTAGTCCTGCGTAGCCACCAACACCCGATGCGCCGGACTCAGCCGGCGTGCCACCACGCCCTGGGGCAATTCGAAGCCGCCGCCGATGGCCGCGTCGAAACCCTGCCCGATCAGATCGACCTGGCGGTTGTCGAAGTGCCAGTCCGGGTTGATCGCCGGGAATCGCCGCAGAAACTCGCCGAGCATCGGCACAATGTACAGGCAGCCAAATACTGTCCCCATGCTGACTTTCAAGGTGCCCGCCGGCTGCCCTCCGGCGCTGGCGAGATTGGCCACGGCATTCTGGATCGTGTGCAGGCTGCCGCTGACCTCGCCGAGAAACAACTGACCGGCTTCCGTCAGGGTCAGGCTGCGAGTGCTGCGCTGGAACAATCTGACACCCAGGCGCGCCTCGAGCTTGGCAACGCTCTTGCCCACCGCCGCCGGTGTCAGGCTCAAGCGCCGCGCAGCCTCAGCAAAGCTGCCGACCTCGGCACTGCGCACAAAGCATTCGATACTGCTGAAGGTTTCCATAAGCGCCACTATAAACTTTTGGTTTACACAGACTATCGCAACTATGGTCTACACAGCACGTAATCCTGAATCGATACTAGCCTCCATCAACCGGGACATCTCGCCTCGGGACTTGGAGATCGATATGACTACTCAGAACCTCAGCGGCAAAGTGGCCTTGATTCAAGGTGGTTCCCGCGGCATCGGCGCAGCCATCGTCAAGCGCCTGGCTGCTGAAGGCGCCACCGTTGCCTTCACCTACGTCAGCTCCACGGCCAAAGCCGAAGAACTGCAAGACAGCATCACCGCCAAGGGCGGCAAGGCCCTGGCCATCAAGGCCGACAGCGCCGACGCCGACGCCATCCGCGGTGCCGTGTCCGCCACGGTAGAAGCCTTCGGTCGCCTGGATATCCTGGTCAACAATGCTGGGGTACTGGCGATCGCACCGCTGGCCGAGTTCAAACTCGAAGACTTCGACCAGACCCTGGCCATCAACGTGCGCAGCGTGTTCATCGCCACCCAGGCCGCCGCCAGACACATGACCGAAGGCGGTCGCATCATCAATATCGGCAGCACCAACGCAGACCGCATGCCCTTCGCCGGTGGTGGCCCGTACGCCATGAGCAAGTCGGCGCTGGTCGGTCTGACCAAAGGCCTGGCCCGTGATCTCGGCCCGCAAGGCATCACCATCAATAACGTGCAACCGGGCCCGGTCGACACCGACATGAATCCGGCCGAGGGTGACTTTGCGGAAAGCCTGATCCCGTTGATGGCCGTGGGCCGTTACGGCAAGGCCGAAGAGATCGCCAGCTTCGTCGCCTACCTTGTCAGCCCTGAAGCGGGCTATATCACGGGGGCCAGCCTGACCATCGACGGTGGTTTCGGCGCCTGATGCGTTAAACACAAACTCAATGTGGGAGCGGGCTTGCTCGCGAAAGCGGTGAATCAGACGACATCAATGTTGCCTGGTACACCGCCTTCGCGAGCAAGCCCGCTCCCACATTTGCCAGAGTCGACCCGTCTTTTTAGCTAGGCCCATTCCAGCGCTGGCAAACCAAAAGCACTCGGCACAAACGCCTTCAGCGTACGAAGAATGCCATCGGCGTGTGCGTACCTGGCATCTGCCATTGCCGCATCCGGAATCGCAATTGCCGTCATCCCTGCCGCTTTCGCCGCAGTGACGCCGAAGGGCGAATCCTCGAACACCAGGCAGTCTTGCGGTGCAACACCCAGGCGCCGCGCCGCCGTCAGGAAAATATCCGGTGCTGGTTTGGCCGCGCCCACCTCGGCGTCATCGGCGGTGACGATAAAGTCGAACAAGGCGAACCAGTCGCGGTGCAAGGTGGTTTTCTGGCCGAACGACTGGCTCGAAGAACTGGTGCCTACGGCAATGGGAATGTTGTTGGCCTTCAGATGCCGTACCAGTTCCTGTGCTCCGGGCATTGCCTGCGCTGTAGGAAAACGCTCGCGCATCAGCGGCTCGCGGATCACCAGAAACTCTTGCGCCGTAATCGGCAAGTCCAGCGCTTCAACCACATAGCGCGCCAGATCGCCCGCGCCCCGGCCAATGATGTTCTGTTTGACGCTCCAATCGAACGTCCGGCCGTAACGCGCGGCAATGATGGAGGTGACTTCGGTGTAGATGCCTTCCGTGTCCAGCAACAAGCCGTCCATATCGAAAATCACGGCCTTGATCGGGCCGAATGCTTTCAGTGGTGCATTCATCGCATCTGATCCGTTTTCTAAGGCATCCCCGACAGCTCAGGTACGGCCGATGCCCTTGGATTAAAGGATTCAGCAGCATAGCGAGCGCCGCCGGTCTAGAGCAATGATGAAATCCCGATCGGCGCCGAATGACCCTCCGCGATTTAGCGAATCGCCCTACAGCAAGCGCCACCCTTTCCCGACTTCTTTCCTCGCCGATCCCCCGCAGAGTTTCGCGCTCCACATTCCGCCAAGCGAAAGACAGCAGATGTTCGATCCCCAAGAGGTATTGGCATGCCCCGCCAGCGGTCCCCTGATACTTTGCCCCGGCAGGCATGAACGCCACGAGGACGTCTCCAGACAGGCGAAAAACCCCAATGGTGTCAGTATCGACACCGCCGAGCGAACCGCCACCCACAACGGCCCGGTGTCGATGGTTACCGGTGAAGAACTGCTGACCATGACCGATGGCACCCTCGACGGAATCCTGCCTTTCGACTTCACCCGCCTCTATCGCACCAGTGCCGTCGAAATCGACAGCGGCCTCGGTTTTGGCTGGAGCCATTCGCTGTCCCAGCACCTGGAACTCCACGGCGAGCGGGTGCTGTGGATCGACCCCGAAAACCGCCGCACGCCCTTTCCACGGCCGACGGCGGTGCGCCCGGTGATCCACAACAGCCTGTCGCGGGCGGCGATTTACCTCGGCGAAGAGCCGGACGAACTGATCCTCGCCCTGGCCGGCCACCGCGCGCGGTTCTACCACTTTCATGACGGCCGGCTCAGCACGATCAGCGATGCCTACGGCAATCGCCTGACGGTGCAGCGGGACCGCTGTGACCGGATCCAACGCCTGGACAACGGCGCCGACCGCGCCTTATTGCTGCGTTACGACGTCAAGCACCTGGTGGCCGTCGACTATCAGGTGTTTCAGCGCGGCGACTGCGAGGCAAACACCTGGCGCACCGAACAGACACTGGTCAGCTACCGCTACGACGCCCGCCGGCGCTTGATCGAGGCAACCAACGCCGCAGGTGAAAGCGAGCGCTATGACTACGACGAGCGGCACGTCATCCTGCAACGGCAACTGGCCGGCGGCGCGAGTTTCTTCTGGGCGTGGGAACGCTCTGGCAAGGCAGCCCGCTGCATCCATCATTGGGCCTCGTTTTCGCAAATGGAGGCACGTTACGCCTGGGACGATAAAGGCTGTGTGACAGTGAACAACGCCGACGGTAGCGAAGAGGTTTACGTTCATGACAACCGCGCACGCCTGGTACGCCAGGTCGGGACCGACGGCGGTGAGTTGCACAAGGCCTACGACGATCAGGGTCGCCTGATCGCCGAGCAGGACGCCCTCGGCGCCGTCACCGAATACCATTATGACGAAGCCGGCCGGTTGATCGCGCGGCGTGCGCCCGATGAGGCGCCCATGACCTGCAACTATCGGCACGGTTTCCTGCGCACCCTCACCCGTGGTCAGGCGACCTGGACCTGTCAGCGCAATGCCCAGGGCGACATCACTGCTGTTTCCGATCCCGACGGGCAGATAACCCGCTATTTCTACGACCCCAAGGGGCGCTTGCTGACAATCCGATTCCCCGATCAGAGCGGTCACCGGTTTGTCTGGAACGCCTTGGGGCAACTGTTGGAGGAGACCTTGCCGGACGGTGCCCAGCGCGCTTTTTCCTACGATGTGCTGGGCCGGCGGATTACCCGGCAGGACGAACACGGTGCCGTCACCGGCTATGAGTGGGACGCCGTGGGTCGACTGACCAGGATCACGCTGCCCACCGGTGCCTGCCGTGCCTATCGCTACAACGCCTACGGCCAGGTCACCGCCGAAACCGACGAACTGGGACGGGTAACCCGTTACGAATACGCCGACGACCTGCACTTGGTCAGCCGTCGGATCAACCCCGACGGCAGCACGCTGAAGTACGGCTACGATCATGCGCAACTGTTGCTCACCGAGATCGAAAACGAGGTCGGCGACACCTATCGGCTGGACTACACGCCTGGCGGATTGATCCGACAGGAAACCGGCTTTGATGGCCGTCGTACCACCTATGCGTATGACGGTAATGGTCAGTTGCTGAAAAAAACCGAGTTCGGCGACGACGGTTCGCAACTCGTCACACAATACCAACGCGACAGCGCCGGGCGCTTGTTGCTCAAGACCCTTCCCGACGGGATCAAAGTCGAGTACCACTACGACAACTCAGGACGACTGGTTCGCGTCGATGACGGTCAGGGCCATCCGCTGGCGTTCGAATACGACCGCCAGGGCCGGCTGATCACCGAACATCAGGGCTGGGGCACCCTGCGTTACGGCTACAATGCCTGCGGTCGGCTCAAGCGGCTGCACCTTCCGGACAACAGTGTCCTTCTCTACCACCATGCCAAGGGGGGCGCCCTCACTGCCATCGATCTCAATGGCACGCGCCTGACCTGCCACCGTTTTGTCGGCGGGCGCGAACGGCAACGCCAACAGGGCCTGCTGCTCAGCGATTACGCCTACGACGAGCAAGGCCGCTTGCAGGTCCATTGCGTCAGCCAAAAGCAACGAACGCTGTATCGCCGCGAGTATGCCTACAGCGCCAAGGGCAATCTCCTGCAGATTGCCGACAGCCGTCACGGCCAACGCCACTATCAATACGATGCGTTCGACCGCCTGACCGGCGTACGCCACGACCGCGATCCGTTCGCGGAGAGCTTCACCCATGATCCGGCCGGCAATCTGCTGATCCGTGGCCGTCCAGGCCCGCTCGTGCTCCAGGGCAACCGTCTGCACCGCCATTGCAACAGCCACTACGACTACGACGCCTTCGGCAACCTGATCCGCGAACGCCGTGGCATGCCGCCCCAAGTCACCCAATACACCTATGACAGCCAGCACCGCCTGATCAGCGTCAGCACCCCGGACGGTAAAAGTGTCAGCTACCGCTACGACGCCTTCGGTCGGCGCATCCGCAAAACCGTCGACAGCCAGACCACGCAGTTTTTCTGGCAAGGCGACCAGCTCATCGCCGAAAGCGCTCCCGAGCACTACCGCAGCTACGTTTACGAGCCCGGCAGCTTCCGCCCGCTGGCGCTGCTTGACGGAAAAGGCCCGGCAGACGCCTGCCCGCTCTACTACCAACTCGACCACCTCGGTACCCCGCAGGAACTGACCAACTACGGCGGCGCTATCGTCTGGTCGGCCAAATACACCGCCCACGGCAAACTTCGTGAAGTGAGCCAGGGCGACGGCGAACGACTCAAACAGCCTCTACGGTTTCAGGGACAATACTTCGACGCCGAGAGCGGCCTGCACTACAACCGTCATCGCTACTACCATCCCGACATTGGTCGTTATCTGACGCTGGATCCGGTCATGCTGGCCGGTGGGTTGAACCCGTATCGGTACACCCGGAACCCGACGGGGTGGGTGGCTCCATTGGGATTGGGCGGGAATTGCCCGCAGGAGAACAAGCCGGGATGCTCGGTGCCGTATGAGCAAGGAAAGGCAAGGGTTGATGAAGGAGAGCCTGATGCGCCCTCTCCAAAACCGTCGAATAAATACGGGTATTGCGGAGACTCACTAGCGCCCCGGGGAATTTTCTAACCGGATTCCCCCCTCGGACCAAAGCTTTAAAGAAGCAATCGAGACCCGGGGTGCTTCACTGTCGCTTTGTAATAGCTGGCTCACCCGTGCCATCGTCCCGATCTTCTGGATTGGCCTCTATATCATCGTCGTCGCTCGGAACCTGCTCCACACCTGCATCATCATCGTCCGGTGGTCGTTGGTCGCGGCGCAAGGAATCGGTAGGCGACGGCAGCGGATACTCCGGTGTTTCATCAACGTCGGGGACTTTCCGATCAGTGTTCATATCGCACCTCTCGTGTGACCTGAAGTGTAGGCCACGACCTGGCGAGGATCGGGCGATGGACGCGTTCGATCAGCTGGACAGCCCGTCAATTCGCCAGCACGATTCGATCAGTCCTCGTCCTCTTCCTCATCTTCAAACTCGATATTCCCCACATCGCCCGCATCATCAGCATCGTTAAGCGGCACCGTCGCATCGTCCATCAGCGATCCCGGATCTTCATTGCCGGGATCGTTTATAGATGGCTGTGCGCTCGGCCCCTTTTCTTCCTTGCCTTCGCTTTTCGCAGTCATGGGATGCCTCGCTCAACTAGTGATGCTTATTGTGGTGCTTGTTGTGGTGCTTGTTCGAATGTTTATGTCCGCCACCGGAATGGGAGTGGCCGCTATCACTCCCCAGATCATTGCCGACCGCACCACCGGCTGCACCGCCAAGACCGGCACCGATGGCCGATCCGGTCGAACCGCCAAGACTGTTGCCGATCACTGATCCACCCGCTGCGCCCAAACCACCGCCTACCGCCGCTTCGGTGCGACTGCGCTTTGGCGCGGCAATGGCACTACCGGCCGCGCCGCCGACTCCGGCACCGACGGCCGCACCCGTGCTGCCACCCACCTGGCCACCGACAACATTGCCCAGCACCCCACCAAGACCACCGCCCACTGCGGCATCTCCATTACCTCCCGCCAGCGCCACCTGAGAAACCAACAATCCAAAAACAATCGCAGGCAACATCAATCGCCGAGCACTCTGGCTTACGGTTTTTTTGTCGTTGGTTTTCGGGTTCATGGCACGCCTCACATTCTTCAAGGGAGTATGGAAGATTTGAGCCATTGCGGCGTAAAACGTTCATAAATGAAAAAGCCCGGCATCAAGCCGGGCTCTTTTCAAATCTGGATCAGGATCAGTGACGCTTGTGACCATTGGCCAGGTTGCTGCCCACGCCGCCGCCCAATGCACCGCCCAGGCCCGCACCGATGGTGGCACCGGACTTGCCGCCGAGGCTATTGCCGATCACCGAACCACCGGCCGCGCCGACACCGCCACCGATAGCAGCGCTGGTGCGATGACCTTTTTTGGCGGCAACTGCGCTGCCTGCCGCGCCAGCGACGCCCGCACCAATCGCGGCGCCAGTGCTGCCGCCCATCTTCTGGCCGACGACGTTACCCAATGCGCCGCCCAAGCCACCGCCCAGCGCGGCAGTGCCGTCACCAGCCATTGCACCTTGAGCAACCAGAAGCCCCAGAACCAGAGCGGGCAGTGTTAAACGCATGACAAAAACCTCAAAAATAGGGGGTACACAAAAGGGGGCGAGATTGAATGCTTTTGCGCGGATAAAGTCCAGCACACCGGTCCAACTTCGCGATTGGCGAGGGTTGGACAGCGTTTACCGAAAAGGTTTTATCGCGGACAAAAAAAAGCCCGCTGGGGAAACGGGCCAGGTGTTGCTTTCTAACGGATGAGTCGAGATTACGGAGGGTGTTGTGAAAAGTTCGTGAAAGATCCCCCCCTTCAAAAAAATTGTCATAAAACTTTTCGAGCATGAAAAACCCCGCTCTATGACGGGGTCTGCCTGACGTTCGATTACTTCCTGACCGGCGCTGTCACCTTGGGTAAAAATTTGCCCTTCAGTACCCGGCACGCCCTGGTCTTGATCTTGTCGACCTCAGTCTGGTCCTCGCCGAAACTGGCCACATACTGGGTCTGACCACACCGCACGGAGTTGTTGATCGGAAACTCTGCGCCATCGTCCTCGATATACGGATCAACCATCTCTCCACCCTTTTCAAAAAGCGCGATCGACAGCGGCAAGCCCTTTGCCTGAAGGAATATCGATCGCCAAGGTTTTTGAGACTAGACGGTCACTAACGGACCTGCCGTTCGGATTTCCCCGTGACCGACGAATGGCTTCTCACCTTTTACCTCAACTTGACCGCAGTCCCGGTCACAAACACCACGACCATCCCTCCCTTTCCGGCCGGCATGCTGATCTCATAATCAAGCCCGACCACCGCGTCCGCCTGAAGCGCCTGAGCCCGCTCCTTGATCTCATCGGTGGCCTGAATGCGTGCTTCCTTCAACGCTCGCTCCAGTGTCTGGGAACGCCCGCCGAAAAAGTCGCGCATCCCGGCAAACACGTCGCGGACAACGTTGATCCCTTGCACCGACTCGGCGCTGACGATGTCCAGGTAGGCGGTAATTTGCCGGCCTTCGATGGACTGGGTCGTGGTGATGATCATGGGTGTTCCTTCCTGTTCAGATAGTCAGCCAACGCGTCAAACGCCGGCAAAGTGACGGGATCATTGGCCGAGTTGCTGGCCACCGGATGGGATGCGTAGCGGACGATGACCATCTCGGCCTTCGGGTCGACATAAATGCGCTGCCCATGGACCCCACGCGCCATGAATGCCCCGCCTTCCTTGCTCGTCACCCACCACATAGACCGGTAACTCCAGTCTTTGAGCAATGTGTAACCCGCCTTGGCGAAAGCCTGCTTATCGCCGCCGCCACGGATATCGTCGATCACTGCCTCTGGCACTATCTGGTGGCCGTTGAACCGACCGCCGTTACGCAGCATCTCGCCAAAACGCGCCAGATCCCGCAACCCCGTATTCAGGCCACCACCGGCGAACGGCGTGCCGATGGAGTCCACTGTGAAATAGCCGTCCTGCTCGGCACCCAACCGGCTCCAGATGTTCTCCGACAGCAGTTGCGCAACATTGCGGCCGGTGGCGCGGGCAATGACCCAGCCCAACACGTCGGTGTTGACGGTTTTGTAGGCAAACGCTTTGCCGTGCTCGCCTTGCGGTTGCACCGTCTGCAAAAACTCGTAGTAACTGCGAGGTCCCTCATAACCCTTGGGTTTGGGCAACGGGTTGCCTGCCCGGGCATGGGCCCAGACTTCGGCATCCGGGTCCGCGTAGTCCTCGCTGTATTTGAGGCCCGTGGTCATGTCGAGCACCTGCCGTACCGTGGCGCTGCCAAACGCAGAATCCGCCAGTTCCGGTACATATTCGGCAACCCGCTTGTCAGCATCGATGCGCCCCTGCGCCACCAACATGGCACCCAGCGTGCCGACCAGGGACTTGGTCACTGACATTGCGGCGTGCTGGCCGTCCGGCTTCAACACGCCGAAGTAACGTTCGTAGACAACTTTCCCGCGGTGCATCACCACAATGCCATCGGTGTACGTGGCCGCGAGGGATTGCTCCCACGTCATCGGCGCCTTGGCGCCAAGCGGGACAAAACTGATCCCGTCGATATCTTTGCGTAGCACTGTCTCCAGAGGAACCGGAGCACCCAGGCCGCGTGAAACGTTGATCGTCGGCATCAGTTGCCGGAAATTCGAAACACTCCAGCGCATTGCCGGGAACTGGAAATAGCTGCCGTCTTCAAAACGCACGGTGCGATCAGCGGAGGGTGGCGAACCGACCATCCAGCCAAGTTTGGCCGGGTCACTGGCTTGGGCGTCGGGAAAAGTCGCAGGGGCGGATGCGAGGGCCAGTGATGACGCGGCAACTATCGACACAGCCGCAATGAGCCTGGCTGCGCCGCGAAAACTGGCGCGAGGATAGAGCATGATGTCGATTCCGTTCGAAGAGTTTGAGCAGTCTACAGCCGGATCGGCTTATTCACTGCTTAAGCATGCGCCTCGCGATCAAGAACATCAGCAACCCACTGATTGATACTTTTGTGGGCTAACTGAGCTTTCACAGCTACCGTCGCGTGAAGGGCTGGGGTCAGGCGCAGACTGAGATGGCCTGAATAGGGCTTCTGTGGGGTGCGGCCGAGTTTGGCGCAAGTCTCCAGATAATCGGTGACGGCCTCTTCGAATGCGGTGCGAAGTTCTTTGACTGACTCGCCGTGAAACCCGACAACATCCTTGATGCCCGCAATGTGGCCGACGAACAGGCCGTCTTCGTCGCTGTACTCGATTCGGGCTGAGTAGCCGTTGTAGTTCATTACGTTCACGGGGTAACTCCTGCTTGCTCAAGGAAAGCCCGGGCGTCACGCACCTGGTAGGGCTTGGCTTCTTTGTCGGGGTGGGGCCGATGAAAAGTGGCCACCACGCCATTCAGTTCAAAACGTACTCGCGATCCATTGCCTTCGATGGTTCTTGCCCCTGCAGCGCCGAACAAAGATTCGATGCGTGACCACTCCATGGTGGCCGGGGCTGGTCTTGAAAATACGGTTTTGAGGGTGCTGAGCTGTTTATTATTCATGGTATTATATCATGATACCGCACAGGGTTTAGCAACCGCGAATGACATCGCTGATGCGTGGGAGAAGCCTCTAACGCGTGCTTAAAAAAACGCCGCTTATCCAGAACAGGAAAGCGGCGTTTTTCGTGTGGAAGCGTTTGTTTTGCAAGGCAGGCAGGATATCGGAGTGACTCTCGCCGGGGTTGTAGGCAATTTCCGAGAGTTGCGTAAAGCCTTACGCTTGCTGCGTTTTTAGCTGGCCACTACCTTGCTGGTCTTAACCTGGGCGGGACACCCTTAAGTGGATCTGTATAGATACTCCCTAAGAAGACTGCATTTTTATAATCACTTCGCACGAAAGGAGACGGTTGACCGAAAGCAGGCATTAGCGAGATAGGTACTTGTCTGATGCTCTCACTCATATCGTGCGAGCTAGAACACCCCATAAATCATCTGCGTTCCCACTTTGTTCACATACGGCCCTTTTTCAGACGCCAAAAACCACAAACCCCCGACTTTCTCTAGGAAAATCAGGGGTTTGTGTTTGCAGAATGTGGCGGTGAAGGAGAGATTCGAACTCTCGATACAGTTTCCTGTATACACACTTTCCAGGCGTGCTCCTTAAGCCACTCGGACACTTCACCGTATCTCTTCAAACATGTTCTGTCTGTCGAGGCGCGCTAATGTAGTCGAAAGCTTTTCCGATGGCAAACATTTTTTTCAGAATTTTCATGCGGTTAACGCGATTCAGCGTTTCCGGTCGTTCCCGGCCATGGCAAACCGGCCAATCTCCGGCTTCGTGCCCTCTTCTATATAGAGGGGAATGCGCAGCAGGCACGGCGGGCTGCGCCTGACGGGCGGGCAAAGGGTGACTGGCGGGTCAGTCACGGCGCTTTACCTGGCTTGCGGCGGTGGGTAACGTCTGCCCAACTTTATTGAAAGGAATAGCGTCATGAGTGAGTTGATTTCCTACCATCTCGAAGACGGTATCGCGACCCTGACCCTGAGCAATGGCAAGGTCAATGCCATCTCCCCGGATGTGATTGCCGAGTTCAACGCTGCGCTGGATCGGGCAGTGGCTGATCGTGCGGTGGTGATCATTACCGGCCAGCCGGGCATTCTCTCTGGCGGTTATGACCTGAAGGTGATGACGGCCGGTCCTAGAGAGGCCGTGGCGCTGGTGACCGCCGGCTCGACCCTGGCCCGCCGCCTGCTGTCGCACCCCTTCCCGGTGATCGTGGCGTGCCCGGGGCACGCGGTGGCCAAGGGCGCGTTCCTGCTGTTGTCGGCTGACTATCGCATCGGCGTTGAAGGTGCGTTCAGCATTGGCCTGAACGAAGTGCAGATCGGCATGACCATGCACCACGCGGGCATCGAGATTGCCCGTGACCGCCTGAACAAAGTGGCGTTGCAGCGTTCGGTGGTCAACGGCGAGATGTTCAATCCACAAGGCGCCGTGGCGGCCGGCTTCCTCGATGTCGTGGTCTCGCCTGAAGAACTGCAAGGCGCGGCACTGGCGGCGGCTCGTCAGTTGAAGAAGATCAACATGACCGCGCACAAGAACACCAAATTGAAAGTGCGCAAAGCGCTGCTGGAGGCCCTGGACAACGCGATCATCCAGGATCAGGAGCATTTGGGCTAAGCCCGGATCTGCTGCAAAGAAAAGCCCGACCGTCGTGTCGGGCTTTTTCATACATGTCTGTGTTAAACGTCTGTGACCGCTCTAGACCGCATCTGACCAAACAGTCGGAAACATCAGCTCAAACATCCTCGATCTCCCACTTCCCTGGGAGCAATTGCCGAAAACAGTGCACATCCGTACACTGCGCCACCTTTTGTCCCGGTGGGGCCTGTAAATGCTGTTTTTGTGCCGTATGTCATTGATGGGCCTGCACTTTATCGTGGCGGGTGTGCTGGGGGTGATGCTCGGCCTGTGCCGGCCGTTCAATCCGGACAACAGCCGCCTGTGCGCGCGCCTGTACGCATGGCCGGCCATGTGCATTTTGCGTTTGCGAGTGAAGGCCGAAGTCGGGCCGTTGATGGATAAACCCGACAGCTGCGTGATCATCGCCAATCACCAGTCCAACTATGACCTGTTTGTGTTTGGCAACGTGGTGCCCCGTCGTACCGTGTGCATCGGCAAAAAGAGTCTGAAGTGGGTGCCGCTGTTCGGGCAGTTGTTCTGGCTGGCCGGCAATGTGCTGATCGACCGTGGCAATGCGCAAAAGGCACGCAAGTCGATGTTGACCACCACCCACACCCTGCAAAACAAAGACACCTCGATCTGGGTTTTCCCGGAAGGCACGCGCAACCTGGGTGAGGACTTGCTGCCCTTCAAGAAAGGCGCCTTTCAGATGGCGATTGCCGCCGGGGTGCCGATTGTCCCGGTGTGCGTCAGCAGTTACGTCAAACACATGCGGTTGAACCGCTGGCGCAGCGGGAAAATTCTGATTCGCTCGTTGCCGGCGATTCCCACCGCCGGATTGAGCCTGGACGACATGCCCCTGCTGATCGCCCAGTGCCGCGAGCAGATGCGTGAATGCATCGAATCGATGGACCGGCAACTGCAAGCTGCCTGAAAAAGAAACCCGCCTGGTGCGGGTTTTCTTTTGCCTGCGCGTCTTTGCCCAGAACTCGGCAGATTTAACTGACTCTCAAACACTGCAAGGCTAAGCTGATCCACACTGCCAATGCATTCGTTGCCAATTGAAAGCTGCCAAAAGAAGTGAACCACCATCATGGGTAGAGTTGTTGCTGCTGCGGTTTATAGCGCCGGTAAGAGAGTCACTAATATCAGCCTTGACGAAGGCGCAGCCTGGGCTGCAAAGCCCGGGCACTTTGTCTGGATCGGCCTCGAAGAGCCGAACGCCGAGGAGCTCTACAATCTGCAACGCCAGTTCAACCTGCACGAACTGGCCATCGAAGACGCCCTGGAAAAGCACAGCCGACCGAAGCTGGAAACCTTCGGCGATGCGCTGTTCATCGTGACGTATTCGCCCATCCGCCATGAGGGCAAACTCGAGTTCATCGAGACGCATATCTTTGCCGGCAATGGTTACATCATTACTGCGCGCAACGGTCACTCCGCGTCCTACGCCCATGTCCGACAGCGCTGTGAGGCGCGTCCGCTATTGCTTGAGCATGGGGAAGATTTCGTACTCTATGCCATCCTCGATTTCGTGATCGAAAACTACCAGCCGATGGGCGAAGCCATTCACGGGGAAATCGATGAACTGGAGCGCAACGTGTTGTGCGGCTCGCTCAATGACTACGACATCCAGAAGCTACATGGCCTGCGTCGTGATGTTTTGCGCTTGCGTCGCTATGTGGCACCGATGATTGAGATCGGGGAGGAATTGCAGAGACTTAGCTTCCCGTTCATCGACAAGAACATGCGCCCGTACTTTCGCGATGTGCAGATTCATGTAACACGGCAGATGGAAGACCTGACGACGCTGGCGGATATTGCCAGCCAGACGATTGAGGTCGGGGTGCTGTTGGAGGCCTCTCGCCAGAGCGTGGTGCAACGCAAGTTTGCGGCCTGGGCGGCGATTCTGGCCTTCCCGACGGCAGTGGCGGGAATCTACGGGATGAACTTCCAGAACATGCCGGAGCTGAGCTGGCACTACGGGTATTTCGGGGTGCTGGGGTTTATTACGGTGGGTTGTCTGGGGTTGTGGGCGAGCTTCAAGAAATCGGGGTGGCTGTAGGAGCGAGCCTGCTCGCGAAAAACCTGAGAGCACCGTGGGCTGTCAGGTTTGGCGCGTTATCGTTCACGACCATCGCGAGCACGGCTAGCTCCTACAGGTTTTAAACAGCTGTTGGCTTGTGCGCGACAAACCGCATCATCCACTCGGCAACCGTGGTGCCGTGGTGTTCCTGTTCCAGGCTCGCGATCCCTTTGGAGTAGACCTGCTCGCCCAGTGCCTGCTGGCGAATTTCCAGCAGGGCACGGGAGTAATCGTGGATGAACTCCGGATGCCCCTGGAAGCACAGCACCTGATCGTTGATGTGGTAGGCGGCAAACGGGCAGAAGTCGCTGGAAGCGATAACCGTGGCGTTCTCCGGCAGCGACGTGACCTGATCCTGGTGGCTGATCAGTAGCGTCAATTCTTCGCGCACCGGGTTCATCCACGGCGCCTTGGCGGCCAATTTGTAATTGTGGGTGCCGACGCCCCAGCCTTGGGTCGCACGCTCGCTCTTGCCACCGAGCAGCAACGCCAGCAACTGATGACCGAAGCAAACGCCCAGCAGCTTGTCGCCGCGCTCGTAGCGGGTCAGCAGATATTTCTTGAGGGTTTCGATCCACGGGTCGGTGCCGAAAGAGTCGGCCTTGCTGCCCGTCACCAGGTAGGCGTCGAACGTCAGGTCGTCGCTTGGGTACTCACCCTGCACCACGTTGTAGACCGTGAACTCGGCGGCAATCGGCTGCTGCGAAAACAGGTGTTTGAACATCTGCCCGTAGCCCTGATATTGGTCAACCAATTCCGGACGCAGGTGGTCGGTTTCCAGAATGCAGATGCGTAACGACATAAAAAATACCTGACACGTGATGGGAATAATGCACACCCCAGAGCCTGCCTTGAAACGCTGTGACAAGGCAAGCCCCGAAATGCATCATCTCCCCCTTAGAACGCCTCCCCTTTGGCGGCCTTCTCCAGCAGCAAGGCAGGAGGCGCGAACCGCTCGCCATACTGTGTGGCCAGATACTGGGCTCGGGCCACAAAGTCCTGCACGCCGTACTGGTTGATGAACTGCAGCGCACCGCCGGTCCAGGCGGCGAAACCGATGCCGAAGATCGAGCCAATGTTGGCATCCGCCGTCGAGGTCAACACCCCCTCCTCCACACAGCGCACGGTTTCGATGGCTTGCACGAACAGCAGGCGATCACGCACGTCCTTGGGCGAAATCTGCCCGTCGGCTTTCTCGAAGCGGGCTTTCAACTCAGGCCACAGGTGTTTCTGGCCGCCCGCCGGATACTCGTAGAAACCTCCACCGCCAGCCTTGCCCGGACGTTTGAACTCATTGAGCAACAAGTCAATCACGGTAAATGCCGGGTGTTCTGTCAGCGGCTTGCCTTCTGCTTGCAGGTCCTTGGCCGTTTGCAGGCGAATATGGTTCATCAGGCTGAGGGAAACTTCGTCAGAGATCGCCAGCGGTCCTATCGGCATGCCGGCCTTGCGCGCTTCAGTCTCGATCATCGCCGCGCTCACGCCCTCACCCAGCATGGCAATGCCTTCATTGGTGAAGGTGCCGAACACCCGCGACGTGAAGAAACCGCGGCTGTCATTGACCACAATCGGGGTTTTCCTGATTTGCAGGACGTAATCGAAGCCGCGGGCCAGGGTTTCATCGCTGGTGTTGGCGCCCTTGATGATTTCCACCAGCGGCATTTTTTCCACGGGGCTGAAAAAATGCAGGCCGATGAACTTGCTCTGATCGGGCACGGCACACGCCAGGCCGCTGATCGGCAAGGTCGAGGTGTTGGAGGCGATCACCGCGTCCGCGCCGACGACCTTCTGCGCCGCCAACGAGACTTTGGCCTTCAAATCCCGATCCTCGAACACGGCCTCGATGATCAGGTCGCAACCGGCCAGGTCGGCATCGCTTTCGCTGGTTTGAATGCGTGACAGAACGGTGTCGCGTTGCTCGATGCTTATTTGTCCGCGAGCAACCTTCTTGTCCAGCAGCGCCGCCGAATGCGCCTTGCCCTTCTGCGCCGCCGCGAGGTTGATGTCCTTGAGCACCACATCGATCCCCGCCGACGCACTGACAAACGCAATACCGGCGCCCATCATCCCGGCGCCGAGCACGCCGACCTTGCGGGTGACATAAGGTGCAAAGCCTTGAGGCCGCGAGCCGCCGGCATTGATTTCGTTGAGCTGGAACCAGAACGTGCCAATCAGGTTTTTCGAGACCTGGCCGGTGGTCAGTTCGGTGAAGTAGCGGGTTTCGATCAAGTGCGCCGTGTCGAAGTCCACCTGGGCGCCCTCCACCGCTGCGCAGAGGATTTTCTCCGGCGCGGGCATCGTGCCTTGGGTTTTGCTGCGCAGGATCGACGGCGCAATCGCCAGCATCTGCGCAACTTTCGGGTTTGACGGTGTGCCGCCCGGAATCTGGTAGCCCTTCACGTCCCAGCGCTGCACCGCCGCTGGATTGGCCAGAATCCACGTCCGCGCCTTGGCCAACAAGTCTTCGTGATCGGTCGCCAGCGCGTCGATCAATCCTGCCTGCAATGCCTGTGGTGGCCGCACTTTCTTGCCTTCAAGCAAATAAGGCAGGGCTTTTTCCAGGCCGAGCATGCGCACCATGCGCACCACACCTCCGCCGCCTGGCAGCAAGCCAAGGGTGACTTCCGGCAGGCCGAGTTGCACCGACGGGTGGTCCAGCGCCACGCGGTGATGGCAGGCCAGGCAGATTTCCCAGCCGCCGCCCAGTGCGGCGCCATTGATCGCCGCGACCACAGGCTTGCCGAGGGTTTCCAGGGCGCGCAACTGGCCCTTGAGGCTCAGCACCATGTCGTAGAAGGCCTTGGCCTGGGGTTTGCCAACCTTGATCAGCTCGTTGAGATCGCCGCCAGCGAAAAATGTCTTCTTGGCCGAGGTGATGATCACACCGGCGATGCTGTCCTTGTCGGCCACCAGGCGCGCAACGCAGTCCGCCATGGCTTCGCGGTACACCGCGTTCATGGTGTTGGCGCTCTGGCCCGGCATGTCGATGGTCAGGACGACGATCTGTTCCTGGTCTTTTTCGTAACGAATGGCTTCGCTCATAACTGGGCTCCTTGATGTCCGGGCTCAGAGGCGTTCGATGATGGTGGCAATGCCCATGCCGCCGCCGACACACAGGGTCGCGAGGCCATAACGCAGGCGCCGGGTTTCCAGCTCATCGAGCAGCGTGCCGAGAATGGCGCAGCCAGTGGCGCCCAGCGGGTGGCCCATGGCGATTGAGCCGCCGTTGACATTGACCTTGTCCGGATCGACGGCCATGTCCTTGATGAATTTCAACACCACCGACGCGAACGCCTCGTTGACCTCGAACAGGTCGATGTCTTCGACCCGCAGTCCGGCCTTGGCCAACGCCTTGCGGGTCGCCGGCGCGGGGCCGGTGAGCATGATGGTCGGATCGGTGCTGGTGACCGCCGTGGCGACAATCCGCGCCCGTGGCTGCAAGCCCAGCGCCCGGCCCTTGGCTTCGGAGCCGATGAGCATCAGCGCCGCGCCGTCGACAATCCCGGAGCTGTTGCCGGGGGTGTGCACATGGTTGATCCGCTCGACATGGCTGTAGACCCGCAGCGCGGTGGCATCGAAACCCATCTGCCCCATCATCTCGAAACTCGGCTTGAGCTTGCCCAGGCCTTCCAGGGTCGAGTCGGCGCGGATGAACTCATCGTGATCGAGCAGGATGATGCCGTTCTGGTCCTGCACCGGCACCAGCGATTTGTTGAACGAGCCATCGGCCCGCGCCCGTGCAGCCTTTTGCTGGGAATGCAGGGCGTAGGCATCGACGTCCTGACGGCTGAAGCCTTCAAGGGTGGCGATCAGGTCGGCACCCACGCCCTGTGGCGTGAAGTGACTGTGCAGGTTGGTCGCCGGGTCCAGCGCCCAGGCCCCGCCATCGCTGCCCATCGGTACCCGGGACATCGACTCGACACCACCGACCACCACCAGGTCTTCGAAACCGGAACGCACTTTCATCGCGCCGAGGTTCACGGCCTCCAGCCCCGAAGCACAGAACCGGTTGATCTGTACTCCCGCCACGCTGACATCCCAATCGGCCACCTGAGCGGCAGTCTTGGCGATGTCGGAACCTTGATCACCAATCGGGGTTACGCAGCCAAGCACCACATCATCGACCTGGCTGGTGTCCAGCGCCGTGCGCTGTTGCAGTGCGGTGAGCAAACCAGCCACCAGGTTCACCGGTTTGACGCTGTGCAAGGCGCCATCGGCCTTGCCTTTGCCACGGGGCGTGCGTAACGCGTCGAAAATCAATGCTTGGGTCATGACGTCCTCGAACCGCAGTGCAGGTGGGTAAATACCGAGTGCCCACTCTTGGCCCGAGCCGCGTTTGATTCAATGACCGCAGCGCTCACAGACATTGACGCTCACGCTCAGACGAACGGTAGTCAGCTACCGTTCAGGACACCAAGCTGTCTAGCCAACGGGTGCCAAAGAAGCTGGCACTAGGCCTCATGCCATTTTTAACGCGAATTTGAAGAACACCATACGAAATGGATCTAAGCCAAGCGTATCGCGGGCTCTAAGGTGAACATGTACGAAGTTGTCGTCGGGTTTTGCCGAGGCACTCGTCACTACAGGAAGTGCAACGCGCTGCCATCATGGATGCTATGCGGGCAGGCATCAGGAAATAACAAAAAAGGCGGTCAAGCCATGTTCAAACAATCGAAAGTACGTCAAGCCGGGCTCATCCTTTTCGCCACCACGCTGTTGTTGATATTGCCGAACCTGACCAAGGTCATCGGCTAGTCGCGTCTATAAAGCTACGGCGTCACAGTTTTTGAATTGCCACTCTCAAAATGTGACTGGCCCGCTACCCGGGCCAGCGTGGCTGTGCCAATCTTTGCGGCACTTGCACGACATGGACGGCGATCACTTGAAAATGCTCATTCTGCTCGGGGCCACGCTGTTCGGCTCGCCCCTGTATGCCGCACAGCTGAACCTGGAACTGGGCGCGAACAGTCGCACCTGGCAGACCGAGCAATTGCTCAAGCATCCTCAGGTTCAAACCATCGACATCAGCAACGACGTTTCCTACAAGCGGGACATGAGCTACCGCGCCGTACCGCTGTCCGCACTGCTGGACGGCATCAAGCCTGAAGACCACCTGCAAGCCGTGGCGCTGGATGGCTTTGCCGCCGAAATGACCGCCGCGCCGTTGCTCAATACCCAGGGTGCACAGGCGTGGCTGGCGATTGAAGACCCGAGCAAGCCCTGGCCACCGCTATCCGAAGGCAAGCCAGGCGCCGGGCCGTTCTATCTGGTCTGGAGCAATCCGCAGGCCGGCAACATCAGCCCAGAACAATGGCCGTTCCAGGTGGCGAGCATCAAACGCCTGGCACCCGTGGCCGAGCGCTTTCCCGCACTGCTGCCCGATCCGGCATTGAAGGCGGATGATCCGGTGAACAAGGGATTTGCGTTGTTCCAGAAGAACTGCCTGGCCTGCCATCGACTCAATGGCGCCGGGGACGCGCAATTCGGGCCGGACCTGAATATTCCGTACAACCCGACCGAGTACTTCGGTGCGGACTTCCTCAAGCGCTACATCCGCGATCCACAGAGTTTGCGCCAGTGGCCGCAAGCGAAGATGCCCGGGTTCTCGGCCGAGGTGTTGCCCGATGGGGATCTGCAGAGCCTGGTGGGGTATTTGCAGCATATGGTCGGGCGCAAGGTTAAGCCGTAACAACATCGTACCTGTGGGAGCGAGCTTGCTCGCGATAGCGGTGTGTCAGTCACAAAAGTATTGACTGAAATGACGCCATCGCGAGCAAGCTCGCTCCCACAGGGTTCCGTCGTATCGCGCCTACTGCTGCTGCACTGAAATCACCGGCGCTGGCGTCGGTGACACCAGCACCTTGGCGTGCATCTGCTCACACCCGCCGCCCCGGCGCATCCCGCGCACCGGGCAGGCATCCAGGTAATCCAGGCCCACCGCCAGTTTCAGATGGCGTTCCGGCCGGGCCAGCTCATTGGTCACGTCGAAGCTGTACCAGGCGTCATCCAGCCAGGCTTCGGCCCAGGCGTGGCTGGCCAGGTGTTCGCTGTTTTCGCTGTACAGATAGCCCGACACATAACGCGCAGGAATGCCCAGGCTGCGGGTGCAGGCGAGAAACGCGTGGGTGTGGTCTTGGCACACGCCGGACCGTCCGGCAAAGGCCTGGGCCGCGCTGGTGTCCACTTCCGTGGAGCCCGGTGTGTAGGTCATATGCTGGTTGAGGCCATGCATCAGATCGATCAGCGCCGTGCGATCGCGGCGTTGTCTGCATTCCTTCTCGGCGAACGCACGCAGGGCGGCGTCGGCTTCGGTCAAACGGGTGAAGCGCAGAAACGGCAGTGCCGACTGGCTCTCGTGTTCGGCCTCACGCAATTCGTCGATATCGACCTGGCCACGGGCACCGATGATGATCGCCTCATGGGGCTCGTCCATGGTCAGCACATGCAGGATGTTGCCGAACGGATCGAGTTGCGCCCGCACCGGACGTGGCAGGTCGAGCTGCCAGCTGAGTACGTGCTGGCGCTCGCTGTCGTGGGGAGTCAGTCGCAGGTACTGGATGCTCGCCCGCACCTTGTCTTCGTAGTGATAGGTGGTCTCGTGGCTAATGGAAAGTCTCATGCGGCCTCCAGATAAGAACTGTGTATCGCGTTACCCAACTGGCGCACCAGCGGGATGAACTCGGTCAGCCAGGCGTGCAGGCCTTCTTCGAGAATTTCATGGATGCCGGTGTAGCGCAGGCGTGCGTCCATTTCTGCCGCCAGGCGTTGTGCCGGGCGACCGTTGGCCCCCGGCAATTGCGAGAGAATCTGGTCGATTTCTTCGGTGCAGGCGCGCAGGGATCGCGGTACATCGGCCCGCAGCAACAGCAACTCCGCCACATGCCTGGCGCCGGGGGCGTCGCGGTAGATTTCCGTGTAGGCCTCGAACGACGACAATGCCCGCAACAACGCGCTCCACTGGTAATAGGCGTGAGCGGTGCCATCGCTGACCGCTTCGGCCTGATCGCCGGCCATTTCATAGCGGGCATCGAGCAGGCGCAAGGTGTTGTCCGCCCGTTCGATAAAGGTCCCCAGACGAATGAAGCGAAACGCATCGTTACGCATGATGGTGCCGTAGGACGCACCCCGGAACAGGTGGGAACGTTCCTTGATCCACTCGCAGAAACGGCTCATGCCGTAGCGACTGAGGCCCTGTTCGGCGATGCCGCGAATTTCCAGCCAGGTGGCGTTGATGTTTTCCCACATGTCGGCGGTGATGCGCCCACGCACCGCATGGGCGCTGGCCCGTGCCGCACCGAGACAGCTGTAGATGCTCGCCGGGTTGGCCGCATCCAGGGCGAAGAAATGCAGCAGCCGTTCGGCATGCAGTTCGCCATGGCGCTCCAGGTAATCGTCCAGGGTGCCGGTGATCAACAGCGGCATGGCCAGTTCGTGCAAACCGTCGCCACGACCGTCCTGCGGCATCAGCGACAGCGAATAGCTGATGTCGAGCATCCGGGCGAGGTTTTCCGCCCGCTCCAGGTAACGCGACATCCAATACAAATCCGAGGCAGTTCTACTTAACATGACAGGCTTCCTTTAATCCTCGACCACCCAGGTGTCCTTGGTTCCACCGCCCTGGGAGGAATTGACCACCAGGGAGCCTTCGCGCAGGGCGACGCGGGTCAAGCCGCCGGGCACGACCCGGGTTTCACGACCCGACAGGACAAACGGCCGCAAGTCGATATGGCGTGGCGCAATGCCGTTTTCGACAAAGGTCGGACAGGTCGACAGCGACAGCGTCGGTTGCGCGATATACGCATGGGGCTTGGCGATGATCCGCGCACGGAAGGCTTCGATTTCCGCCGCCGTCGCCGCCGGCCCCACCAGCATTCCGTACCCGCCGGAGCCTTGGGTTTCCTTGACCACCAGTTCTGGAAGATTGGCCAGCACATGGGAAAGCTCAGACGGATTACGGCATTGCCAGGTCGGCACGTTCTTCAGGATCGGTTCTTCATCGAGGTAGAAACGGATCATGTCGGTAACGAACGGATACACCGATTTGTCGTCCGCTACCCCCGTACCAATGGCATTGGCCAGCACCACGTTGCCGGAACGGTAGGACGACAGCAGCCCCGGCACACCAAGCATCGATTCCGGGTTGAAGGCCAGGGGATCGAGGAAGGCGTCGTCGAGGCGACGATAAATCACGTCGACCGCTTTCGGCCCGTCGGTGGTGCGCATGTAGACCTTGTCGTCACGCACGAACAGGTCCGCGCCCTCCACCAGTTCCACGCCCATTTCCCGCGCCAGGAACGCATGTTCGAAGAACGCACTGTTGAAGCGCCCCGGCGTCAGCACCACCACGCTCGGGTTATCGATGGGGCTTGAACTTTTCAGGGTGTCGAGCAGCAAGTTCGGGTAGTGGTCGATGGGGGCAATGCGTTGCGCCGCGAACAGCTCGGGAAACAGGCGCATCATCATCTTGCGATCTTCGAGCATGTAGCTGACGCCGCTCGGCGTACGCAGATTGTCTTCGAGCACGTAGTAGGTGCCGTCGCCGTCGCGCACCAGGTCGACGCCGGAGATGTGCGAATAGATATCGCGATGCAGGTCCAGGCCCTGCATCGCCAACTGGTACTGCTCGTTGGCCAGCACCTGCTCGGCCGGAATGATGCCGGCCTTGATGATGCGCTGCTCGTGGTAAAGGTCGGCGAGGAACATGTTCAACGCCTTGACCCGCTGGATGCAGCCGCGTTCGACAATCCGCCACTCGCTGGCGGGGATGCTGCGTGGAATGGTGTCGAAGGGGATCAGGCGCTCTGTGCCCTGCTCGTCCCCGTAGAGCGTGAAGGTAATCCCGGCGCGATGAAACAACAGATCGGCCTCGCGTCGCCGTTGTGCCAGAAGCTCGTCAGGCGTTTCGGCCAGCCAACGGGCAAACTCCCGATAATGCGGGCGGACCAGGCCGCCGGCATCGTACATCTCATCAAAATAGGTGCGGATCATGCCGTACTCCTTGTCACTCGGACGTCCAGACCTTCGCAAGGCCCGTGCCATCGGCATAAACGCTTAAATTTCAATCGGTTGGATAATCAACGCGCACGTACCGCACCAATCCTGTGCGGTAAATGCCCCAACCTGATCGCCCCCGCTTCATTGCAAGGCGTGGTGGTCGCCTATCACCAGCATAGTCAGAGTTGATTTCACTGCCCGCCAATGGGTACGGATAATCCAGGCATTCGCTGAAAAGCTCACCGAACTTCCCTTTTAGCCGCCTGCCCTGGCGGCTTTTTTTTTCGCTGTCCAACGCCCACAAATGAAAACGGCCAACCCGAAGGTCAGCCGTGATTGCTGATTGTCACTGTTCATAAGGTTATGCGAGTCGCCCTCGTACCTCCTGTTTCACACCCCAGCCTTCGATGATGCCGCCCAGAGGCTCGACCACTGCTTCGAAACCCTGTTCGAAGTCGCCGATATCGTCGTAGGTGGCATACATGACCTTGCACAGTTCCAGCGCCCAGGCGCCGTCGTCGCGCACACTGACTTGCGCATCCAGGGATTCACCACGGTGGAAATGACCTGCCGCCCTGCGTGCCCGCTCCTCATCCGGGAAAATGGCGTAGAACTCGATGGGATGAAACCGTGAAAAGTCAAAACCGCCTTCTTTCATGCGGCGCAGCACGCTGCTGCTGATGTCTTCTTGATAGGCTGTGCTCATGAAACGTCCTCCTCAAAACGATGGATAGACTTTCCGTACTCCCTCACCCGCAACCGAACAGCGCGAGCGACGGCAACCGATGTGCCGGCGGGAAACAAGCATGGAGCTACAAGACCAGACCTTAGCGATTCATTCGCTGATCTCGCTTGCAGAGTAGCCTCAAGACAGAGCCCGTGCCAAGGCCTGGATGTGAATGCGACAGGTGTTGTTCAGATTGGAGTAATGTCGAGGATTTGAATGCTGTTCTGGGACTTGAGCTCTTTGACGCTCGCGTCACTGGTCCGCCCTTCCAGATCGTTCAGATCCAGTTCGGCGGCGACAGGAAGAAGCCGGGCCTTGATGAGCTTGGCAGCACGCTCGTAGTCCGGGCGCTCGGTGCACTCAAAGACTTCGTTGATGGTTTCGCCATGATCATCCACGAAAGTGACCTTCCACTTTTGCATTGGTGCCTCCTCGATAAAACCCATGGATGGGCTTACCTCTATCTCGACCTTGTTAGCTGGCTAATTGTTCCGGTGGATCTGCACCCATCGCAAATTTCTGTAGGAGCGAGCCTGCTCGCGAAAAACTTGAGAACGCCGCGTTAAATCAGACATCCCGCGTCATCGTTCACGTCCATCGCGAGCAGGCTCGCTCCTACAGGTCTGCGTTTCAATCCATCAGTCGTTACTTGGCTTGTTCACTGCCTGCAACACGTATTGCGGCAAGGCGAAGGCGCCGATGTGGATTTCAGGATTGTAGTAGCGGGTGATGATGCCGCTGCCCGCGAAGCGTTGTTGCAGGGTTTCGCGGGACAACTTGCGATAAGCGGTATTGGTGGCGCCCCAGGCGAAGGTCATCGAACCACCGATGTAGGTCGGTACGGCGGCCTGATAGAAGTGCCAGTCCGGGAACAGGCTGCGCAGGCGACCGGCGGTGGTCTTCACTTCTTCGATCTGCATGAACGGCGTGCCGTTCTGGGTCACCAGGATGCCGCCTTCGTTCAGGCAGCGGTGGCAAGCCTGGTAGAAGTTTTCCGAGAACAGCACTTCACCCGGTCCGATCGGATCGGTGGAGTCGGAAATGATCACGTCGAACTTTTCAGTGGTGGTGGCGACGAAACGCATGCCGTCGTCGATCACCAGGTTCAGGCGTGGATCATCGAATGCACCCTTGGAGTGATTCGGCAGGAATTCCTTGCACATGTCGACCACGGTGCCGTCGATCTCGACCATGGTGATGTGCTCGACGCTGCGATGCTTGGCCACTTCACGCAACATGCCGCCGTCACCGCCGCCGATGATCAGCACGCGCTTGGCGGCACCGTGCGCCAGGATCGGCACGTGGGTGAGCATTTCGTGGTAGATGAATTCGTCGGCTTCGGTGGTCTGGATCACGCCGTCCAGCGCCATCACCCGGCCCATGCGCGGGTTCTCGAAGATCACCAGGTGCTGGTGCTCGGTGCGCACTTCGTGCAGCAGTTTTTCCATGCGAAAACGCTGGCCGTAGCCTTCGTAGAGGGTTTCCAGGTAGTCGCTGGCGGGGATGTTGCTCATGGGAAGTGCTCCGATGAATGCGGGTGGCAACGGACGGTTACCCGCCCATGATGGCCAATCGAGCGTCTCGATTGGCCGGGAAAGGCGCGCATTCTACGTCGCGGAACATGACAGGTCGAATGTGGGAGCGGGCTTGCTCGCGAAGGCGTAGTGTCAGTCGCTATAAATGTTGACTGATTCACCGCTTTCGCGAGCAAGCCCGCTCCCACAGGTTCAGTGTCGACGCTCAGAGTTTGACGTTACCCCGCGGCCCGGCAATGGCCCAGATGATCAGTCCCAGTACCGGCAACAGCGCGATCAGCAGTACCCAGAGGATTTTCATCCCGGTCCCGGCACTACTTTTGAAGACGTTGATGATGGCCCAGATGTCCAGGACAAAAATGATCAAGGCAACCAGGCTGTTGAACGTAGAACCCATGGTGACGCTCCCGAAAAGTGATATGCCCCCTCAGGATAGACGGTCGTCGCGAGGATTCCTTTTTATTGACAGTGTCTGGATCAGACGTGGATCGCCACTTTCAGGGCTTCCAGGGATGGCGCGGCTGTAATGCCCACTTCGGTGCACAATTCCAGCACCCGTGGCACGTCGTTGCCGTAGACCAGGACCACCTGCAACTCGTCATCGAGCAACTGGCTGAAGTTCATCAGCGTGTAGCCACCGTTTTCCTTGTTCATGCTGCTCATCTGCACCTGGATGCGGTTGAGCGCGGTCAGGGCTTCGGTCCTGGCCAGTTGCTTGGGCTTGAGATTGAACTCCACACCCGGGCCGAACGAGGCGACGATCTGCGCGAACAGGTCCATGTATGTGTCAGCCTGGAACAGCACCGTTTCCGGCAGGCTGCCGACCACCACCCACTCACCCAGCGGGATCGGGAATGTTTCGTCGTAGTTGATGTCCGGATTGGCCGTCAGAAAAGCCTCGGGATCGGCGTAGGCCTGGGCCGCTTCGTCCGCGACCTTGAGGATTTCGTCTTCGCCCATGCACCCGGAGCTGATTTTGCTGATGAGTTCGACGAGTGCGGCTTTCATGGGGAGGATCCTGTAGCGAGGTGAATTTTGAGGGCGCGAAGGATAGCGCATTAATGAGGGAAGTGCGGACCTGTGGCGAGGGGGCTTGCCCCCGTAGGGTCGCGAAGCGGCCCCAAAACATTCAATTGGGGTGTATCAGAAAGACCGCACATGCTGATTCTACGACTGCTTCGCAGCCGAACGGGGGCAAGCCCCCTCGCCACAATTGGGATTAACAGCCTCAAGTCATTCGATATCAGCCAATCAGCTTCTCAAGTTGCGCAACAGTATCGGAAGCCCCCATGGTCCTGGCAGCCTCCAGCGCGGTGATGCCATTGGCGTCCTTGGCTTTCGGGTCGGCGCCCTTGCTGATCAGGTAATCAACCACTTCGACGCGGTTGAACATCGCCGCCATCATCAGCGCCGTGCGGCCATCGAAGGACGAGCCTTCAACCTGGGCGCCACCATCGACCAAGGCCTTGATCACCGCCAGGTCGCCCTTGAAGGCGGCACCGGCAATCGGGCTCTGGCCGTTGTCGTTGCGGATCTCCGGGTCGGCCTTGTGCTCCAGCAGGACTTTTACCGTGTCCACATGCCCGTGATACGCGGCCAGCATCAGCAAGGTATCGCCCTTGTGGTTACGCAGGTTCGGCGGCAAACCCTTGGTCAGCAGCGCGGCCATCATCGCCGCATCGCCCTCCCGTGCCTTGTTGAATACCTGATTGGTAAATTCGGCGGCTTCTTCGGGGGTCATCTGGCGGCTTTTGTCTGACATTGGGCACTCCCTTTTCTGTCATTCGTAAAAGCCGACAGTTTCCCGAGCGCCCCCGGCACTGTCACTTGTTTTTTCTCATGGGCCGCCATAGCCAGATTCAATAGCGGTACTTGCCGCCGTGAATGTCGGACAACAACTGCTCCGTGACCTGTACATAAGTCTGCGTCCCCGGCAGCCAGGCATAGATCGGGTCATCGCCGGTTTTACCCGGGTCGAAGGCCTCGTCCTTGAGTCGGGTCTTCTGATATTTGAACGTCCCGGTGGTTTCCATTTTCACTTTCACCCGCAGGAACAACGGCACCGCATAGGCCGGCATCTGCTCGCGGGCGAAGGCCAGCAACTCACTGAAGTCCAGGGTTGCCAGGGATTCGGCGGGAGTGATCGCCGCCATCCCGGCCCGGCCATTGGTGTTGCGGATTTCCACGCCATAGGCCACGGCTTCGGAAATAAGCGGGTGTTGCAGGAGGATGTTTTCGACCTCCGTGGTCGAAACGTTTTCACCCTTCCAGCGGTAGGTGTCGCCCAGGCGGTCGACAAACTGCGCATGCCCAAAGCCGATGTTGCGCAACAGGTCGCCGGTGTTGAAGTAGCGGTCTCCCTTTTCGAACACATCCTGAAGCACGACCTTGGCGGTTTTCTGCGGATCGGTGTAACCGTCCAGGGGGGCCTTGTCGTCGATTTTTGCCAGCAACAACCCCTGCTCACCCTTGGCGACCTTGCGCATCAGGCCATTGGCCTGTCGAATCGGCGCGCCGCTGTCATGGTCGTACGCGACCAACTCCCAGGACATCAGGGAAAAGCCGATGGTGTTGTCGAAATTGAGAATGTTGGTGAAACCGATATTGCCGTCGCTGGCAGCGTACAGCTCGCAGATGTGATTCACCGCAAAGCGGGTCTTGAACTCGCTCCAGGCGCCGGGGCGCAAGCCGTTGCCGATCATTTTCTTCACATCGTGCCGGCTGTCCTCGGAGCTGGGCGGTTGATCGACCAGGTAGCGGCACAGTTCGCCGACATAACCGATGGTGGTCGCCCGGTACTTGCGCGCATCGTTCCAGAACTGACTGGCGCTGAATTTGCGGCGAATGGCGAATCCGCTGGCCCCACTGACGGCCGAACCCCAGCACACGCAAAGGCCCGTGGCGTGGTACAGCGGCAAGGTGCAATAGACGACATCGTCGGGGCGCATGTCCAGGGCGATCATGCCGAAACTCGCAGAGCTGCGCATCCAGCGACCGTGCTTGAACACGCCGGCCTTGGGCAGCCCCGTGGTGCCCGAGGTGTAGATATAAAAGCAGGGGTCGTCGAAGAAAATCTGCTGGCTGCTGGCCGGGTTGTCGCTGGCGTCGTCGAGGCTGACGGTCATCAGGTTGATGAAACCTTCAGGTGCGATACCGGGTTGGCGAGAGGTGTCCTGATCGGCAACGAACCAGGTTCGCGCAGCCTTGATCGACACCCGCTCACGCACCGCCAGGTACGCCGGGACCAACTCCTCACCGACAATGATCGCCACCGGCGCCACCAGGTTCACGCTGTGCACCAGGGTGTCGCGGGTTTGCGAGGTATTGAGCAGCGCACTGATCGCGCCGACCTTGGCCACCGCCAGAATCGTCACCAGCAATTCCGGGCGGTTCTCGATGAAGACCGCCACCACATCACCCTTGCCGATGCCTTGGCCAATCAGGTGATGGGCGATGCGATTGGCCCATTGGTTGACCTCGGAGTAACTGAGCGTTACGTCGCCTTGCAACAGCGCCGGGCCATCCGGGTTGCGCAACGTGGCTTGCTCGAAACTCCAGCCCAAACCACACGCCTGGGTCGGGTCCTTGACGTTGGCGGCCTTCATGCCCCTCACCACCCGGGGGATGGCCTTGGCGATGGAAGGCAGCTTGCGGAGCATCATGCTCCAGGTAATCGTGTCGTTCGACGTGCGACTCATGATGCTCCCGTTCGATCTTTTTATTGTCGGGCTGCGATGACTGAGCCCGAAAATACGTCAACGGTTCTTGAGCTGTACACGCGGTTTTTGAAATGTTTTGTATCCGCGATCTTGATCTGCGATCTTGATCCGCGATTGATACAAGGCCAATCGTGAACCCCCGCACACGCAATGGTTCCATCGAATCGCCGAGCGACCTCGCAAAATGCAGGATGCACGACGGCCGTTCATGCAGAATGCACGAAAGCAAAAATCACCATAGATACTAACTTATTGTTTTATAAGATTATTTACAAACAACCCAGGCTGGCACAATCACTGCAACCTTCTCCGTATGCTTGCCATTCAAGAGCCAACGGAGCTGAAAGAAATGAACCTGATTCAGGAAAAATTTTCGTCCCTGTTCTCCAACTTCGAAGTCACCACCCATGCCCGGCCTGACGGTGGGATCCTGCTGACCCTGAGCGGCGGCGAAGGCAAGGTGTTCAAGCGCTCGATTTCCTATCAACAATTGCACAATGGCGACCAACTGACGTGGGTCATCAGTGCGATTCGCCGCGACCTCGCCGAACAAGCCAGTGAACTGCCGCAGATATCCATGCTGCAGAGCCAGCAACGGTTTGCCCTGCCGACCTATCACTCGCTGTAAACAGTTGTGGGAAAAACACTGTGGGAGCGAGCTTGCTCGCGATAGCGGAGTGTCAGTCAACATCAATGTTGGATGACATATCGCTATCGCGAGCAAGCTCGCTCCCACAGGTTTTGCGGCGTTTAGAAACTAGCGGGATTTATCCGCGCAAAGCTGTCCACGGTGACATGCCCCGCCAGTTCCCCACCCTCGCGGGCCAGCCCGCAAGTGGCCATCCCCGCCATGCGCGCCGCGTCGAGTTCTTCGACGATGTCCGACAGAAACAGAATCTGCCCCGCCTCAAGGTTGATCGCCTGGGTGATGTTGGCGTAGGACTGCGCCTCGCGCTTGGGGCCCGAAGTGGTATCGAAATAGCCGCTGAACAGTGGCGTCAGATCCCCCGCCTCTGAGCAGCCGAAGATCAACCGCTGGGCCTGGATCGAACCGGACGAGTAAACAAACAGTTGAAAGCCCTCCCGATGCCAGCGCTTGAGCGCTTCAACGGCGTCCGGGTACACGTGCCCCTTCAACTGCCCGGCCTGATAGCCCTGCTCCCAGACCATGCCCTGCAACGCTTTCAGCGGCGTGGCCTTGCGGTCTTCAGCGATCCAGCCCAACAGGATCTCGACGACCCGCTCGACGTCGGCGTCCGGTTCATTGCTGTCGCGGCGCACGGCAGCCAGTTGCTCCGCCACATCGGCGCGTTCGGCATGCTGACGGACAAACGCCGGCAAGTGTTTGGCGGCATAGGGGAACAGCACGTCGAACACAAAACTCACCGCGCTGGTGGTGCCTTCGATGTCGGTGAGAATCGCTTTGATCGGCATCGACTCAGTCCTCCAGGCGCGGGAATCGGCTGGCGATGTCTTCGCCGGTGAAATTGGCCACCCAACCTTCCGGGTTGTTGAACAGACGGATCGCGACGAAGTGCGGATGTTCGCCCATGTCGAACCAGTGTTTGGTTCCGGCCGGCACCGAGATCAGGTCGTTTTTCTCGCACAGCACCGCGTAGACGTAATCGTCGATGTGCAGGGTAAACAGGCCACGGCCGGCAACGAAAAATCGTACTTCATCTTCGCCGTGGCGATGTTCGTCGAGGAACTTGGCACGCAGTTCGGCTTTTTGCGGGTGATCGCTGTTGAGGCTGATCACGTCGACAGTGACGTAACCGCGCTCGGTCATCAGCTTGTCGATTTGCTCCTGGTAGGCGGCAATCACTTCGTCCTGAGTGGCGCCCGGCTGGATCTTCGCCGCGGCTTGCCAGCGGTCGAAGCGTACGCCCTGCTCGGCCAGGGTCGAGGCGATGTCTTCGAAATGGGTCAGCACCTTGTTGGGGATTTCAGGGCTGGAGACGTGATAGACGGACAGGCTGCTCATCAGGGCAACTCCTTAACGGTTCATGCTTTAAAGAGCGAGCGCATCTTCAACTCGCACTCGAACAAAAATTCAAAGGCCTCGATCTGCCGCAGGGCATCGCTCATGCGCGCGCCCCAGGTGTACAGGCCATGGCCACGGATCAGGTAGCCGACGCAATCGGGATGGGCGTCGAGCCAAGGCTGCACCTTGGCGGCCAGTCGCGCAATGTCCTGGTCGTTGTCGAAAATCGGCACCCGCACCCGGGATTCGTGGGTCGTCACACCGCTGAAGGCCTTTTGCAGTTCGTAGTCTTCGAACTCGATGAAGTCTTGCGGCGTCAGGCGCGACAGCACGGTGGCGTTCACGGAATGGGTGTGCAACACGGCACCGATCTCCGGGCGCCAGCTGTAGAGCTGAGTGTGCAACAGGGTTTCGGCGGACGGTTTCTTGCCCGGCTCCAGGCTGTTGCCGGACAGGTCGGTGGCCAACACGTCGTCCATGCCCAGTTGCCCCTTGTGCTTGCCGGACACGGTCAGCAAGGCTTCGCTCGGCGACAGGCGGGTCGAGTAATTGCTGCTGGTGGCCGGCGACCAGCCGCGGCCATACAGAAAACGCCCGGCGTCGATGATTTCCTGGGCGAGTTGTTCACGGGTAAGGCTCATGGCCTGTCCTCTTGCATACGTGTGGCAATGATAACGGCAGCCGCGACGGCTGCGAGACTGGCAATACTAAATGTCCATGCCGCGCCGAGGGCGTTCCAGCTGTAGCCGGAATACAACGCGCCCAACGCACCGCCGGTGCCGGCCAATGCAGCGTACAGCGCCTGGCCCTGGCCTTGCTGGCGCGCACCGAAGCTACGTTGCACGAATGAAATGGCAGCGGCGTGAAAGCTGCCGAACGTCGCCGCGTGCAGGATCTGGGCAAACAACAGTACCCAAAGAAACTCTGCCAGCGAACCCAGCAACAGCCAACGCAACGCCGCCAGCAGAAAGCTGGCCATCAGCACCCGGCGCAGTGAAAAGCGCGCGAAGATCCGGCTCATGGCCAAAAACATCAGGACTTCGGCGACCACGCCGACCGCCCAGAGCATGCCGATCACACCCCGACTGTAACCCAGGCGCTCAAGGTGCAGGGTCAAGAACGTGTAATACGGTCCGTGGCTCATCTGCATCAGCGCCACGCAGCCGTAAAACGCCAAAACACCGGGGTTGCGCAGTTGCTTGAGGAATCCCTCCCCCGCCACCCGGTTGCCCGGGGCCGGTTGGGCATTGGGCACCCACAGACTGCTGAGCACGATGCCCACCATGATCAGCACCAGCGCCGCCGGATAGATGTCCAGGCTCAGCCATTCAAACAAACGGCCCAGCGCGACCACGGTGATGATGAAACCGATCGAGCCCCACAGGCGAATCTGGCTGTAGCGCGAGGTCTGGCTCTGCAAATGCGCCAGGGTGATGACTTCGAACTGCGGCAACACCGCATGCCAGAAGAACGCATGCAAGGCCATGACCATCGCCAGCCAGGCGTAGGTCTTGCTGACGA
This sequence comes from Pseudomonas sp. BF-R-24, assembly GCF_019947335.1. Classification (NCBI taxonomy): domain Bacteria; kingdom Pseudomonadati; phylum Pseudomonadota; class Gammaproteobacteria; order Pseudomonadales; family Pseudomonadaceae; genus Pseudomonas; species Pseudomonas sp. BF-R-24. The sequence goes on along the minus strand of NZ_JAGYGG010000024.1, from coordinate 49,667 downwards.
AGATCAACGAAAAGGTCAGCAGCGTGCACACCGCGCCGAAGCGCACGATGGCCAGTCGCCGACCGGTGTAGTCGCCCAGCCAGCCCCAGATGTTCGGCGCCACACAGCGCATCAGCATCGGGATCGCCACCAGCTCGCCGATCCGCGCGGCGCTGAACCCCAGGTGATCGAAGTACAGCGCCAGAAACGGCGCTGTCGAACCGAGCAAGGCGAAATAGAACAGATAGAAACTGGAGAGCCGCCAGTACGGGAGCGCCGCAGTCGCCATCAGACGGCTGCGACCATGATGCCGGCCATTTACAGCTGACCCAGCACCGGCGTGCTCACACGCACGTCGGCGTTTTGCCCACGATGGCGCAGCAGGTGATCCATCAGCACGATGGCCATCATCGCCTCGGCAATCGGCGTGGCGCGGATGCCCACGCACGGGTCGTGACGGCCCTTGGTGATCACTTCCACCGGGTTGCCATGGATGTCGATGGAACGGCCCGGCGTTGTGATGCTCGACGTCGGCTTCAGCGCCAGGTGCGCAACGATGGGCTGACCGGAGGAAATACCGCCGAGAATGCCGCCCGCGTTGTTGCTGAGGAAACCTTCCGGGGTCATTTCATCGCGATGCTCGGTGCCACGCTGGGCGACGCTGGCAAAACCGGCGCCGATTTCCACGCCCTTGACCGCGTTGATGCTCATCAGCGCATGGGCCAGCTCCGCGTCGAGGCGGTCGAAGATCGGCTCGCCCAGGCCCGGCATCACGCCTTCGGCGACCACGGTGATTTTCGCACCGACCGAATCCTGGTCGCGACGCAACTGGTCCATATAGGCCTCCAGCTCAGGCACTTTGTCCGGGTCCGGGCTGAAGAAGGCGTTCTGCTCGACCGAATCCCAGGTCTTGAACGGGATTTCAATCGGCCCCAACTGGCTCATGTAGCCGCGAATGACGATGCCCTGGCTGGCCAGGTATTTTTTTGCAATCGCACCGGCCGCGACGCGCATCGCGGTTTCACGGGCCGAGCTGCGACCGCCGCCGCGATAATCGCGCTCGCCGTACTTGTGGTGGTAGGTGTAATCGGCGTGGGCCGGGCGGAACAGGTCCTTGATCGCCGAGTAGTCCTTGGACTTCTGGTCGGTGTTGCGGATCAACAGGCCGATGGCGCAACCGGTGGTGCGGCCTTCGAACACGCCGGAGAGGATTTCGACTTCGTCGGCTTCCTGGCGTTGGGTGGTGTGGCGGCTGGTGCCGGGCTTGCGGCGGTCCAGGTCACGCTGCAGATCCTCCAGGGAAATCTCCAGCCCCGGCGGGCAGCCATCGACAATGGCGACCAACGCCGGGCCATGGCTTTCGCCCGCGGTGGTGACAGTGAACAGCTTGCCGTAGGTATTGCCGGACATGCAGGACGCTCCGTGAAATGAACCTGAATACGTAATGCGCGCCAGTATACGCAGGCTACCCAAGTAGTTCATCCTCGAACCTTACGGGTGCCCGTGAGTCCAACCGGCATCTTCTTGATAATGGCGCGATGATGCTGCGAGTTCTAGCCTTGAGCCTTACCCTGATTTCCGGCTTCGCCCAGGCGACTGTCCTGCAACGACCGATCACATTGGATACGGGCACCGGCGAGCTTTTCGGCTCGCTGTTGCTGCCAAAATCCGACAATCGAGTGCCGGTTGTCCTGATCATTTCAGGCTCCGGCCCTACGGATCGTGACGGAAACAACGCCGACGGCGGGCGCAATGACAGCCTCAAGCGCCTGGCCTGGGTGCTGGCCAAACATAACATCGCCAGCGTGCGTTACGACAAGCGTGGCGTGGCCGCGAGCCTGGCGGCGACCCCGGATGAACGCAATCTGACGGTGGAAGCTTATGTGGCCGATGCCCAAGCCTGGGGCCGGAAACTCAAGACCGATCCGCGTTTTGGCCAGTTGATCGTGCTGGGTCACAGCGAAGGCGCCCTGATCGCCAGCCTCGCTGCGCCGGATATCGATGCCGACGCGGTGATTTCTGTCTCCGGCAGCGCAAGACCGGTGGATCAGGTCATTCGCGAGCAACTGGGCAATCGCCTGCCTCAACCGCTGATGCTGCGCAGCAATCAATTGCTCGACAGCCTCAAGGCCGGAAAAACCGACGACAATGTGCCGCCACCCTTGCAGGTGATTTTCCGTCCGAGCGTGCAGCCTTACCTGATTTCCCTGTTCCGCCAGGACCCGGCCGCGGCATTTGCGAAGTTGAAGATGCCAGCACTGATCATCCAGGGCAGCAACGACATCCAGGTCGGCGTCAATGACGCAAGGCTGCTCAAGGCGGCCAAACCGGACGCCGAACTGGCGCTGATCGAGGGCATGAACCACGTCATGCGCATCGTGCCCAACGACGTCAAACGCCAACTGGCCTCCTATAAGGACCCGCAGCTGCCCCTGGCGGCGGAACTGGGCACACGAATCCTCGGTTTTATTGACGGACTTCGCGCCAGTTAACCTCCAGTCTTGAAAAAAACGGCCGATAAGCCTTTGTCGCCAACACATTGGTTGGCGACAAGCTGAGCTTGGACAGGATCTCGCCGTTATGACTGACACCCAGACTTCACCCGACACCAGCGCTGAAAAAGACGCACCGCCAGCGGTCGAGCTGCCCTGGGCGGACGTCCACGTCGAGCACCACAAGATGCTCCGTCTGGCGCCGCTGCAGACTGACCGCAACACAGGCGGACGCCCATTGCGCTTTGTCGAGTTAGGCTATGCCGAACGCAATGACAAGACGCACAGCCTGATGCGCATGAGCATCACCCTGCCCGGCCAGCGCGTACGCAAGGAACAAAATCATCTGGACGTGTGGGTCGATCACGCCGAAAAACGCGTGCATTTCGGTCCGGAAAGCGGACTGCAGATTGAACCGCTGAACCGTGGCATTGGTCGCTACATGGCGGCCCAGGGCATCAATTGGGCGAAAAAGCGCTGGCCGACCTACACCGTCGACGGCTTCGACCTGAACAACAAGGATGCACTGAACGAAGACACCCGCCTGCGCCGCGATCATTTTTTGCGCGTGCACGGTTTCGACGTGGTGTATGCCGATGCCCAGCATTTGAAAGGCAGCGTCAAGCCGGTCAAGGTCGGCGACCTCTCTGGCGACTGGAACAGCGAAAAACTGCAGGTCGTGGAAATCCTCGAGGCGGCGCAGATGCTCCAGCAAGCCGAACAGAACCTGGCCGAGCAGGAAGTCAAACTCAAGAAACACGAAGAAAAAGTCAGCAAGTACAAACGCGAAGACGCCGGACTGCGATTCACCATCACCTGCCTGGTGGCGTTTGCGGTGTTTCAGGCGGGGTTGTTGATCTGGATTGCCACGCATCGATGAAGGCTTGAGTTACTGCACCTTGTGGCGAGGGGGCTTGCCCCCGTTCGAGCACGAAGCGGTCGCAAAACAGCTACCACAGACATATCTGGATAAATCTGGTGTGAGGGTTCAGGGCTGCTTCGCAGCCCAACGGGGGCAAGCCCCCTCGCCACAAATGCCCGGTCAGACGCGAGAAGCGAACAACGCCTGATGCTCACGACACTGCTGCGCGCTGAGCATGAACACACCATGGCCGCCACGCTCGAACTCCAGCCAGGCGAAGTCGACTTCCGGGTACAACGCCTCGACGTGCACCTGGCTGTTGCCCACTTCGACAATCAGCAAGCCCTTCTCGGTCAGGTGATCCGCCGCCTCGGCAAGCATGCGCCGCACCAGGTTCAAACCGTCGTCACCGCAGGCCAGGCCCAGTTCCGGTTCGTGCTGGTATTCGTCCGGCATGTCGGCGAAATCTTCCGCATCGACGTAGGGCGGGTTCGACACGATCAGGTCGAAACGTTGACCCGGCAAGCCCTCGAAACCGTCGCCCTGCACCGTGTACACACGCTCATCGACACCATGGCGCTCGATGTTCTGATTGGCCACTTCCAGCGCTTCGAACGACAGGTCCGCCAACACCACCTCGGCATGCTGGAACTCATAGGCGCAGGCGATGCCGATGCAACCGGAACCGGTGCACAGGTCGAGAATCCGCGCCGGCTCGGTAGCCAGCCACGGGGTAAAACGGTTTTCGATCAACTCGCCGATGGGGGAGCGCGGGATCAGCACACGCTCATCGACGATGAACGACATGCCACAAAACCAGGCCTCGCCCAGCAGATACGCGGTAGGCACCCGATCTTCGATGCGGCGCTTGAGCAAAAGCTGCAGGTGAACCACTTCGTCTTCTTCCAGATTGCAGTCGAGGTAGCTGTCGGATATTTCCCACGGCAGGTGCAACGCGCCCAACACCAATTGCCGGGCTTCGTCCCAGGCGTTGTCAGTGCCATGGCCGAAAAAAAGATCCTCCCCATGGAAGCGGCTGACGGCCCAACGGATATGGTCACGCAGGGTACGAAGGCGGGAAGTGATCACGACGGCAAACTCCAGAAAAATCGACGGGGGATTCTACCAGTCAAACGACTTCACGACGACGCGGGAAAGTACCGATTCAAATGTAGGAGTTATCCATTTTTTCGCTAGGCTATTGAACAAAACGTGACTATTGACAAGGCTACAGGCCAGCAACGACGGCACCTACGATCGTAGCGATTCACAGAACCGCTCAGCCAGAGGACAATGGCGCAAAAGCCCCACTCCAAGGAGCCCCAGAATGTCTGTTCCAAAAACGATGTTTCAACTCAGCGGCCGCGGTTATGCAGCGGCCAATCTGAGCCATGCCACCCTGGTCATTATCGATGCCCAGAAAGAATACCTCAGTGGCCCACTGGCCCTGAGCGGCATGGATGAAGCTGTCGCGAACATCAAGCAACTGCTCGCCGCTGCCCGCGCCGCCGGCCGGCCGATCGTGCATGTCCGCCACCTCGGTACCCTCGGCGGGCTGTTCAACCCACAGGGCGTAGGCGGTGAGTTCATTCCGGGCCTGGAGCCACAGAGCGATGAAACCGTCATCGGCAAATTGTTGCCAAGCGCGTTTCACGGCACCGAACTGGCACAACGCCTGGAAGACCTCGGCGCCCTTGACCTGATCGTCTGCGGCTTCATGAGCCACTCCAGCGTCAGCACCACGGTGCGTGCGGCCAAGAACCTGGGCTTCCGCTGCACCCTGGTGGAAGACGCCTGCGCCACCCGCGACCTGCCTTACAAGGGCGGCGTGCTCAGTGCCGCACACGTCCATCAGACGGAAATGGCGATCATGGGCGACAACTTCGCCACCCTCGCGCTGACCCGCGAACTGATCTGATCGACGCTCAATGAGCGGCCCGGAACGCCGCTCATCCGCAAAAGCCTCCCATTTGCCGTAATTGTCTTAGCCTCAGGAACATCCCGGTCAACTCCCGGTCGAAGGGCCGATACCCATTGAGGAAGGTCGGAATGAAGTTATCCGATGGTTTTGACGCTCGCCGCTTGCGGCCCAAAGGCCAAAGCAACTGGCGTTTTCGAATCGGCGCGACGTTCGCGGCGTTGCTGGCGATGTGCGGCGTGTTGCTCGCCATGGCCGGTGCCGCCAGCCTGCTCGGCCACGCACCTGCCCTGGGTGAATTGAACACAAGCCGCACCGGTGCTGCCGTGATCCTGGCCATCGGCCTGTTCGTGCTGTACCTCGGTGTCTGGCTATGGCGCCGTTGCCGTCGTCGCTCACGGCAGTCGCGGGAGCTGGCCATGTCCCCGCACCTGATGAAAAAACACGACTGAGCCTGGCATCGCGCGCGTTTTTGTCGCGCCCGATTCGCTTCGAGTTGGGTAAACTGGCCGCCCTTCGCGGAGGCTGACATGCAAGACGACGATTTTTCCCTGTTCAAAAGCGCGATCCAAGGCGTCAAGCCGATCAAGCACGATCGCGCCGAAACCGGCAAACCCAAGGCTGACCGCGCGCAGATTGCCAAACTGCGTCAAGCGGCCACCGTGCGCACCGAATCCACCACCGTCGACGGGCTGTCCGATCAGTTCGTCATCGACGTCGGCCCTGAAGACGAGCTGATGTGGGCCCGCGATGGCGTGCAGGAAAGCCAGATGCGCAAGCTCAAGGTCGGGCAGATTCCTTTCGAAGGCAGCCTCGACCTGCACGGCATGAGCGTGGAAAAGGCCCGGGAAACCCTCTGGGCATTTTTGGCTGAAGCCACCAAATTCGAAATCCGCTGCGTGCGCGTCACCCATGGCAAGGCTGTTCGCCTGGACGGCAAGCGGCCGATGATCAAAAGCCACGTCAACACCTGGCTGCGCCAGCATCCACAGGTACTCGGCTTCACCTCGTGCCAGGCGAAACATGGTGGTGCCGGCGCGGTTTATGTGATGCTCAAACGCACCATGATGGAAGGTCGTGACGAGTAAAGCTGACGCGTCACGCTTGCAGCGTCGTGTCCGTCACCGTACCCTTGCCCTTTGCGTAAAATCCCACAGGTAGTTTCATGTCCCTGGAACAGAATTACACGGCGATCCTCGGCCAGCTCGGCGAGGACGTTTCCCGCGAAGGCCTGCTCGACACGCCAAAACGTGCCGCCAAAGCCATGCAGTACCTCTGCCGCGGCTATGAACAGACACTGGAAGAGGTCACCAACGGTGCCCTGTTCAGCTCCGACAACAGTGAAATGGTGCTGGTCAAGGACATCGAGTTGTACTCGTTGTGCGAACACCACTTGCTGCCGTTCATCGGCAAGGCTCACGTCGCCTACATCCCGAGCGGCAAGGTCCTGGGCCTGTCGAAAGTCGCGCGGATCGTCGACATGTACGCCCGCCGCCTGCAGATCCAGGAAAACCTCAGCCGCCAGATCGCCGATGCGGTCCAGCAGGTTACCGGCGCCCTGGGCGTTGCGGTGGTGATCGAGGCCAAGCACATGTGCATGATGATGCGCGGTGTGGAAAAGCAGAATTCGACGATGATCACCTCGGTGATGCTCGGTGAGTTCCGCGAGAACGCCGCCACCCGCAGCGAATTCCTCAGCCTCATCAAGTAATTTGCGGCACGAAGAAAACCGGCGTTCATCGCCGGTTTTTTTTCGCCCGCAAAAAATCAGGTAAGCTGCGCGCCCTTATTCGTTTGCACCGTGAGGCTTTCAACGTGTTCGTAAAAGCGCTTCGTGTCGGCCTTGGCCAACTGATCATCTTCATCGACTTCATCACCCGCCCAGGCAAGAAGCAGCGCCCGGCGGAAGTTCAGGCACAGGTCAATTCAGCTGCCAAGAGCCTGACGCTGTATCAATTCCACGCCTGCCCGTTCTGCGTGAAGACTCGCCGTACCCTGCGCCGCCTGAATGTGCCGGTGGCCCTTCGCGACGCGAAGAACAACGAACAGGATCGCCAGACCTTGCTGGAGCAAGGCGGCAAGATCAAGGTGCCGTGCCTGCGCATTGAAGAGAATGGCCAGACCACCTGGATGTACGAGTCCAAGGTGATCATTGATTATCTGGACAAGCGTTTTGCGGCGGCCTGATGTTTTTGTGGTGATCTGACTGACGCCTTCGCGAGCAAGCCCGCTCCCACAGTTGACCGCATTTCCCTGTGGGAGCGGGCTTGCTCGCGAAGAGGCCGGCACAGGCACCATAAATTCAGACAAAAATAAACCGGCCCATGCGCCGGTTTATTTGTTTCTAGGCTGCTTTTGCGGCCTGGGCAGCACGCACCACCGCCGCCAACCGCTTGAGCCCCTCATCCAGCCGCGCCGGATCAATGTGGCTGAAGTTCAATCGCAGATACCCCGGATGGTTGTCCGGTTCGGGGAAGAACGGCTCCCCTGGCATGAACGCCACGTCGTTGGCCAGCGCGGCATTCAGCAAGGTGCGGGTGTCTTGCGGCTGCTTGAGTTTCAACCAGAAGAACAGCCCGCCCTGCGGCACGTTCCAGTCCGCCAGATCGGAGAAGTGCGTTTCCAGCGCAGCCTGAAACGCATCCCGACGCCCCCGATAAAAATCGCGCAACTCACTACGGTGTTGCTGATATTTCTCGGTGCCGATCCATTGCAGCGCCTGCCACTGGCCGACCCGATTGGTGTGCAAATCCGCCGATTGCTTGAGTTTCAACAGATGTGGAAACAGGTCCGGGCTGGCGATCAAGTAGCCGACACGCAAACCCGGCAACAGGGTTTTCGACACGGTCCCGGTATAGATCCAGCTGGCCTTCTTCAAGCGACTGACAATCGGCGTGGCGCTGCCACCGTCGAAGGTCAGCTCGCGGTAAGGCTCATCCTCAATCAGCGTCACGCCAAACTCATCGAGCAATGCCGCCACCGCGTTGCGTTTGGCTTCGCTGTAACGCACCGCCGATGGATTCTGGAAGGTCGGGATCAGGTAGATGAAAGCCGGGCGGTGTTGTTCCAGGCGAGCGCGTAGCGCCGTCAAGTTCGGTCCGTCAGCCTCCAGCGGCACGGTCAGGCAGTCGGCGCCGAGCAGCTGGAAAATCTGCAATGCCGCCAGATAAGTCGGCGCTTCGAGCAGGATTTCGGTGCCCTTGTCGATGTACAGCTTGGCGGCCAGGTCGAGGGTCTGCTGTGAGCCGCTGACCACCAGTACCTGGCTTGCCTCACATGGCACTCCCAACGCTCGCGCCTCGGCGGCCAGCGCTTCGCGCAACGCCGGTTCGCCCTCGCTCATGCCGTATTGGCCCATGGAAACCGGCATCTCGGTCCACTCGACCTTCGGCAACATGGTTTCGGCCGGCAAGCCGCCGGCAAACGACATCACCTGCGGACGTTGGGCCGCAGCGAGGATTTCACGGATCAAAGAACTTTTAAGGCGTGAGACACGTTCGGAAAAAGCCATGGGGATCACCGGTAGCGAGGCATGTGAAAAATGAGTCAAACTTGTTGACCGAAATTACGCCTCCCCGAACGGATACGTCAATATGCTTGACCTTAAAAACCCGCTTTCCCAGCAGCAAGCCATGGAAGCGTTTTTCTTCGGCTACCAGGCCTTCACCGCCAAGGCCGATGAAATGCTCGAACGTCGCGGCCTGAGTCGGGTGCATCAGCGCATCGTGTTTTTCATCGCCCGCTATCCGAACCTGAGTGTCAAGGAACTGCTGGCTTTACTCGGTGTGAGCAAGCAGGCGTTGAACATGCCGTTGCGTCAGTTGGTCGAGATGCATCTGGTGGACAGCGTCGCGTCCGAGTCGGACAAGCGTAAGCGGCTGCTGGAACTGACCGATGACGGCGCTCGTTTCGAACAGTCGTTGCGCCGTGAGCAGGTGAAATTGCTGGAGCGGGTGTTTGCCGAGGCCGGGGAGACAGCGGTGAATGGGTGGTTGACGGTGAACCTGGCGTTGGGAAAAGGCCAGTTGTCGGCAGACTGAGTATTCAATCTGCTGGATTTGCAGTGGCTGAACCGATGCCTTCGCGAGCAAGCCCGCTCCCACAGGTGACCGCATTCCCCTGTGGGAGCGGGCTTGCTCGCGAAGGGGCCAGAACAGGCGATATATCCCTATTGCCAAACTTTTCGTCTACAAAATCAAAAACATTATTTGCTTTCTTTGTATACAAAAGCATAATCCACTTCGTGCGAGTTCCTGACCAAGCGGTCAACAAATTCGCAAGTACCTCAAAGGGCCGCTGCCACCCCTCTCGGATCCGGCCCTGGAAATAAAAATAAAACTCTTGAGGAGTACTCGCTGTGGAAAGCCGCAAATCCGAAGCACCGACGCTGGAAATCTCGCCGCCATTACGCAATGGCTTGCTGGAACGTCTGTTCAAACTCAGCTTGCACGGCACCACGGTGAAGACCGAGCTGATTGCCGGTCTGACAACCTTCATCACCATGGCTTACATCATTTTCGTCAACCCCAACATCATGGCCGACGCCGGGATCGATCACGGGGCGGCGTTCGTCGCCACCTGTATCGCCGCGGCACTCGGTTGCCTGTTGATGGGCCTGTACGCCAACTGGCCGGTCGGCCTGGCACCAGGCATGGGGCTGAACGCCTTCTTCACCTACACCGTGGTTGGCACCATGGGCTACAACTGGGAAACCGCCCTCGGCGCGGTGTTTGTGTCCGGTGTGTTGTTCATGATCCTGACCTTCTCGCGGATCCGCGAATGGCTGCTCAACAGCATCCCGGTCAGCCTGCGCTTCGCCATGGGCGCCGGCGTGGGTCTGTTCCTGGGGCTGATCGGCCTGAAAACCGCAGGTATCGTCGTCGATAGCCCGGCGACCCTGATCAAGCTCGGCTCCCTGCGCGAACCCGGTCCGCTGCTCGCCGCCGTGTGCTTCCTGATGATCGCCATCCTCAGCTATCACAAGGTGTTCGGCGCGATCCTCATCAGCATCATCACCGTGACCCTCGCCGGTTGGGGCCTTGGGCTGGTGCACTACGAGGGCATCATGTCCGCCCCACCGAGCCTGGCTCCGACCTGGATGGCCATGAACGTTGTGGGTGTATTCAACATCAGCATGGTCAGCGTGGTCCTGGCCTTCCTCTTCGTGCACATGTTCGACACCGCAGGCACCCTGATGGGCGTTGCCCAGCGTGCCAACCTGGTGGGCGCTGATGGCAGGATCGAAAACCTCTCCCGCGCCATGAAAGCCGACAGTGCTTCCAGCGTATTCGGTGCGGTAGTCGGCGTTCCGCCGGTCACCAGCTACGTGGAAAGTGCTGCCGGTGTCGCAGCGGGTGGTCGGACTGGTCTTACCGCAGTGACCGTAGGTGTGCTATTTATTGCAGCCATGTTCTTCGCACCGCTGGCCGGCATGATCCCTGCCTATGCAACCGCGGGTGCGCTGATTTATGTAGCGATGCTGATGATGGGCGGCATGGCCCACATCGAATGGGACGAAGCCACCGACAGTATTCCGGCGATCGTTACCGCAATCATGATGCCGCTGACCTTCTCGGTCGCCGACGGCATCGCACTGGGCTTCATCACCTATGTGGCGATGAAGGCCGGTACCGGCAAGTACAAGGAAATTTCGGTGAGCCTGTGGGTGCTCTGCGCGATCTTCATCGCCAAGTTCATCTTCTTGTAAACCACACGCGGTACACGCTTGAAAACAGCCTCACCCCGTCGGGTGGGGCTTTTGTGCAAATGGAGGAAAGTGATGAGTCTGGAAACCTGGCTGCTGTTCAGCGGCGCTGCGCTGATAGTGATCCTGATCCCGGGGCCGCTGTCGTTGCTGATGATCAGCAACAGTCTGAATTACGGCCTGCGCCGCTCTTACCCGGCCTTTCTCGGCGGCGTGTCGGCATCGATCTGCCTGCTGAGTGCTTCGGCGCTGGGTCTGGGGGCGTTGTTGCTGGCGTCGGAACAGCTGTTCAGTGCCCTGAAGATTCTTGGCGCCCTTTACCTGTTCTACCTCGCCTGGCAGAGCTGGCAGCAATCGCGCCTGCCTTCCCATGGCGCTGAAGTGCCACAGGCCGCGCCGGTGCCACGCTTTCGCGCACTGTTCGGGCGTGCGTTCATGCTGGGCGCAAGCAACCCGAAAGATATCCTGTTCTTCGCCGCTTTCCTGCCGCAGTTCTTGAGTGCCGAACAGCCGTTCCTCCCACAACTGCTGGTGATGATCGTGACCTGGACCGTGCTCGACCTGCTGTGCAAACTGGCCTACGGCCTCGGCGCCCATGGTGCGGCACGGTATCTGCGCAGCGGCAAGGGCCAGAGCTGGTTCAACCGGATCAGTGCGGGGCTGTTCAGTGGTGCGGGGGCTGCATCGTTGTTGAGCCGATAACAGTTGTAGGAGCGAGCTTGCTCGCGATGGACGTTAACGATGACGCGGGCCATCTGAATGCCCGCGTTGTCTGGGCCTCCATCGCGAGCAATCGAGCGTCGACCGGCTGCTCCTACAGAAGACGAAAAAAAGCCCGCAGTGTGAGCGGGCGAAAGACCAAAGAAGCTATATGCGCAGTCGCTTCCAGGTTGCAGCAGCTGCCTGGGGGATCAGCTGCCGCGATAGGTGGAGTAGCTGTAAGGCGAAATCAACAACGGCACATGGTAGTGATCCTGCTCGGCGGAGATGCCAAAACGCAGCACCACCACATCAAGGAATGCAGGCTCCGGCAGCTGAACGCCACGGGCGCGGTAGTAATCGCCGGCATGAAACTGAACCTGATAGACCCCGGTGCGGTAGTCATCGCCTTGCAGCAGCGGTGCATCGACACGGCCATCGCTGTTGGTTATCGCGCTGGCGACCAATTCCAGGTGCGATCCTTCAACGCGGTACAACTCGACCTTGATCGAGCTGCCCGGGCAACCGTGTGCTGCGTCCAAAACGTGTGTAGTCAAACGTCCCATTGATTCTGCGCGCCTGCCTGCGTGGAGCAGTCAGACTTCGCGCCTCCCGAAGTCAGTTGAAAAGGAGACCGCACCGATTCGGAGCACGAAAAGCTGCGGCGAGCGACTGATTAAGACACTTTTCAAAAAAATTGTACACAATAAAAACGACATTTTTCGTATGACGTCCGCCATCTGCATATTTACCGCCGATTTCCCGCCAAACCGCACAGTCTATGAACCCTTCAATCAATAATTGACCAGTCAGGCAGATTTCTTGCAGGCTCACGCCAATAGCAGTAAAAGATGACAGTCGGTGAAAAATGCGAAAAATCAGGCTTACAAAGTGAATATAAAGTTGTATACAATCAGCCCATCGCTGTGACGCAAGCCCGCCATCCCATTTTCAGCTGCGTCACACCAACCGTCATCATCGAATAAGAAGGAAGCCTGCAGTGAGCGCTGACTACCCACGCGACCTGGTCGGTTACGGCAGTAACCCTCCTCACCCCCACTGGCCGGGCAATGCCCGTATTGCCCTGTCGTTCGTACTCAATTACGAAGAAGGCGGCGAGCGCAACATCCTGCACGGCGACAAAGAATCCGAAGCGTTCCTCTCGGAGATGGTTTCAGCCCAGCCGCTGCAAGGCGCGCGCAACATGAGCATGGAATCCCTCTACGAGTATGGCAGCCGTGCCGGCGTGTGGCGGATCCTGAAGCTGTTCAAGGAATTCGACATTCCACTGACCATCTTCGCCGTGGCCATGGCCGCCCAGCGTCACCCGGACGTGATCCGCGCCATGGTCGATGCCGGCCACGAGATCTGCAGCCATGGCTATCGCTGGATCGACTACCAGTACATGGACGAAGCCCAGGAACGCGAGCACATGCTCGAAGCGATCCGCATCCTTACCGAAATCACAGGCACTCGCCCGCTGGGCTGGTACACCGGCCGCACGGGCCCGAACACCCGTCGCCTGGTGATGGAAGAAGGTGGTTTCCTCTACGACTGCGACACCTACGACGACGACCTGCCCTACTGGGAACCGAACAACCCGACCGGCAAGCCGCACCTGGTGATCCCGTACACCCTGGACACCAACGACATGCGCTTCACCCAGGTCCAGGGTTTCAACAAGGGCGACGACTTCTTCGAATACCTGAAAGATGCGTTCGACGTGCTCTACGCCGAAGGCGCCGAGGCTCCGAAGATGCTGTCGATCGGCCTGCACTGCCGCCTGATCGGCCGTCCGGCGCGTCTGGCTTCACTCAAGCGCTTTATCGAATACGCTAAAAGTCATGAACAGGTGTGGTTCAGCCGTCGCGTCGACATCGCGCGTCACTGGCAAGAAACCCACCCGTACACAGGGGCTGCCAAATGAGCACCTTTCAAACCGTCAAACCTTCGGCCCTGAGCCGCGACGCCTTCGTCGCCGCTTTCGCCGACATCTACGAACATTCGCCATGGGTGGCCGAGAAGGCCTACGACCTGGGCCAGGATGCCTCGATCGATGAGATCGAAACCCTGCACCAGCGCATGAGCGACATCCTGTTGAGCGCCGATCACACCAGTCAGCTGGCATTGATCAACGCTCACCCGGATCTGGCCGGCAAAGCCGCCGTCCAGGGCCAACTTACCGAAGCCAGCACTAATGAACAGGCTGGCGCCGGTATTCACCAATGCACGGCCGAAGAGTTTTCTCGCTTCACCGAGCTGAACGACGCCTACAAAGCCAAGTTCAAGTTTCCCTTCATCATGGCGGTAAAAGGCAGCAACCGGCATCAGATCCTCGCAGCGTTCGAAACGCGCATCCACAACCCGGTCGACACCGAGTTCAAGTGCGCGCTGGCGGAGATCAACAAGATCGCCCTGTTCCGATTACTGACCCTATAGCAAGCCTGGCCCCAGCGGATTCAAGAACGCCGAAACCGCCCGGGGGCCTGGCAAGTATCCCAAGCCACTTATTTAAAGGCAGACAAGAAGAATGAAAGCTTACGCCGTACCTTTCGAGAAGTTCGTCAACCTGGCCGATGCCCGCCTGGGCACCAAAATCATCTCGGTCACCGATGACTGGTTCGCAGACGCCAACCGTCTGTTCCAACCGACCCCGGCCGTATGGAAGGAGGGCGTGTTCGATGACAACGGCAAGTGGATGGACGGCTGGGAATCGCGCCGCAAGCGCTTCGAAGGCTTCGACAGCGCAGTGATCCGCCTGGGCGTACCGGGTTCGATCAAGGGCGTCGACATCGACACTTCATTCTTCACCGGCAACTTCCCGCCATCGGCGTCCCTGGAAGCCTGCTTCCTGACCGAAGGCGAGCCGAACGAAAACACCCAGTGGGTTGAAGTGCTGTCGGCCGTCGAGCTGCAAGGCAACAGCCACCACTACCACGAAATCAACAACGACCAGGCCTTCAGCCACCTGCGCTTCAACATCTACCCGGATGGCGGCGTGGCCCGTCTGCGCGTGTACGGCGTGCCGTTCCGTGACTGGTCGGCTACCGGCGACAACGAGCAAGTCGACCTGGCTGCGGCCCTTAACGGTGGTCGCGCCCTCGCCTGCTCCGATGAACACTTCGGTCGCATGAGCAACATCCTCAACCCGGGCCGTGGCATCAACATGGGCGATGGCTGGGAAACCGCGCGTCGTCGTACCCCGGGTAATGACTGGGTCATCGTCGCGCTGGGTCATGCCGGCGAAGTCGAGAAAGTCATCGTCGACACCCTGCACTTCAAAGGCAACTACCCGGACAGCTGCTCGATCCAGGGCGCGTTCGTGAAGGGCGGTACCGACAGCCAGATCGAAACCCAGTCGCTGTTCTGGCGCGAACTGCTGCCAAGCCAGAAGCTGGAAATGCACGCCGAGCACACCTTCGCCGAGCAGATCAAGGCACTGGGCCCGATCACCCACATCCGCCTGAACGTGTTCCCGGATGGTGGTGTGAGCCGCCTGCGCGTTTTGGGCAAGGTCGCCAAATAAGCGGCGCGCCCTTCGCGAGCAAGCCCGCTCCCACAGGGGAATGCGGTCGAATGTGGGAGCGGGCTTGCTCGCGAAGGCGTCAGAACCAACAACACAGAACTCAACGAAAAGAAGACCAGCATGCGCACACTGACGATTGAACCGCTGACCAAAGAAGCCTTCGCCCCTTTCGGTGACGTGATCGAAACCGACGGCAGCGATCACTTCATGATCAACAACGGTTCGACCATGCGCTTCCATAAACTGGCTGTGGTCGAAACCGCTAAGCCAGAGGACAACGCGATCATCAGCATCTTCCGCGCCGATGCGCAGGACATGCCGCTGACCGTCAGCATGCTGGAGCGCCATCCGCTGGGCAGCCAGGCTTTCATTCCGCTGCTCGGCAACCCCTTTCTGATCGTGGTCGCGCCACTTGGCGATGAACCTGTATCAGGCTTGGTCCGCGCCTTCGTCACCAACGGCAGGCAGGGCATTAATTACCATCGCGGCGTCTGGCACCACCCGGTGCTGACGATCGAAAAGCGGGATGACTTCCTGGTGGTTGATCGCAGTGGCACAGGCAATAACTGCGATGAGCATTTTTTCAAAGAGGATGAGCGTTTGATCCTCGCCCCCCACCAATAAGAGAAGGTCTGATCACTCGACAACAGAGTGACAGGCGAGAGGTAAAGACTGTGGAAGCACATCTGTTGGAATGGCTGAACCTGAGCGTGCGCTGGGTTCACATGATTACTGGCGTGGCCTGGATCGGTGCGTCGTTCTACTTCGTCTGGCTGGAAAACAACCTCAATCGGGTCAATCCGAAAAGCGGTCTGGCCGGTGATTTGTGGGCGATCCACGGCGGCGGTATCTATCACCTGGAAAAATACAAACTGGCTCCACCGACCATGCCGGACAACCTGCACTGGTTCAAATGGGAAGCCTACTTCACCTGGATGTCGGGTATCGCGCTGCTGTGCGTGGTGTTCTACTCCAACCCGACGCTCTACCTGCTGGCTCCGGGCAGCACCCTGAGCGGTCCTGAAGGCGTGGCCATCGGCCTCGGCTCGCTGTTCATCGGCTGGTTCATCTACTCCTTCCTGTGCGACTCGGCCCTGGGCAAACGCCCTGCCCTGTTGGGTTTCATCCTGTTCGTCCTGATCATCGGCGCGGCCTACGGCTTCAGCAAAGTGTTCAGCGGTCGGGGTGCGTACCTGCACGTCGGCGCGATCATCGGCACCATCATGGTCGGCAACGTGTTCCGCATCATCATGCCGGCACAGCGCGCACTGGTTGCGGCGATTGCCGAGAACCGCACGCCGGATCCGGCGCTGCCGGCCAAAGGCCTGTTGCGTTCGCGTCACAACAACTACTTCACCTTGCCGGTGCTGTTCATCATGATCAGCAACCACTTCCCGAGCACCTACGGCAGCCAGTACAACTGGTTGATCCTGGCCGGGATCGCGGTACTGGCGGTGTTGGTGCGTCACTACTTCAACACCCGTCACGACAGCCACAAGTTTGCCTGGACCCTGCCGGTGGCAGCGGTGGGCATGATCTGCCTGGCTTATGTGTCCGGTCCGAAGCCGATGTCCAGCGCCCCTGAAGTGGCGAACGCTCCAGCGAAAATCGAATACCAGCCGCTGCCGGAAACCGCAGTGGGCGGTGGTTTGAAACCTGCTGAAGCCAAACCTGCACAAGCACCTGCTGCCGCTCCGGCTCAGGCATCCAATGCCGGCCCGGGTTTCGACAAGGTGCACAGCGTGATCCAGGAGCGTTGCACGGTCTGCCACTCGGCCAAACCAACCAGCCCGTTGTTCAGCGCGGCCCCGGCCGGGGTGATGCTGGACACTCCCGAGCAAATCCGTCAGAACGCACCGCGGATCCAGGCGCAAGCCGTCACCAGCCAGATCATGCCACTGGGCAACATCACGCAGATGACTCAGCAGGAACGTGACCTGATCGGTGCCTGGATTGTGCAGGGAGCCCAGACCAATTAATCGCTAAAAGCTTCGCGGGCAAGCTCGCTCCCACAGGTTTTGCATGGCCTGTGTGGGAGTTGGCTTGCCTGCGATTGGCCGCAACGCGGTCCACCTGATTCGAATACAGCTGCCAGCAGCACTGCAGCTGTAAATCACAAGAATAAAAAGATCCGAGGTGTTGCATGTCCGAGCTATCCGAAGCGCGCATCCCCGACGCACCCGCCATTCAGCGTTTGCCCCTCTTGCAACTGATCCTGGTCGGTTTGCAACATGTTCTGCTGATGTACGGTGGTGCCATCGCGGTACCGCTGATCATCGGACAGGCCGCTGGCCTGAGTCGTGAAGAAATCGCCTTCCTGATCAACGCCGACCTGTTGGTGGCGGGTATCGCCACCATCGTCCAGTCCCTCGGCATCGGCCCCATGGGCATTCGCATGCCGGTGATGATGGGCGCCAGTTTCGCCGCCGTCGGCAGCATGGTCGCCATGGCCGGCATGCCCGGTATCGGCCTGCAAGGGATCTTCGGCGCGACCATCGCCGCCGGCTTCTTCGGCATGATCATCGCCCCGTTCATGTCCAAAGTCGTACGCTTCTTCCCGCCGCTGGTGACCGGCACAGTCATCACCTCGATCGGTTTGTCGCTGTTCCCCGTGGCTGTGAACTGGGCCGGCGGCGGTGCCGGCGCCACTCAATTCGGTTCACCGATTTACCTGACCATCGCCGCACTGGTGCTGGGTACCATTTTGCTGGTGCATCGCTTCATGCGCGGTTTCTGGGTCAATATTTCCGTGCTGATCGGCATGTGCCTGGGTTATGTGCTCTGCGGCCTGCTCGGCATGGTCGACCTCAGTGGCATGGCTCAGGCGCCATGGCTGCAATTCGTCACTCCGCTGCACTTCGGCATGCCCAAATTCGAACTCGCGCCGATCCTCTCGATGTGCCTGGTGGTAGTGATCATTTTCGTCGAGTCCACCGGGATGTTCCTGGCGCTGGGCAAGATCACCGGCCAGGAAGTCTGTCCACGGATGCTGCGTCGAGGCTTGTTGTGCGATGCCGGCGCTTCGTTCTTCGCCGGGTTCTTCAACACCTTCACCCACTCCTCCTTCGCCCAGAATATCGGTCTGGTACAGATGACCGGCGTGCGTTGCCGTTCGGTGACCATCGTTGCCGGCGGGTTGCTGATCGTCTTGAGCCTGCTGCCCAAAGCCGCGTTTTTGGTGGCGTCGATTCCTCCGGCAGTACTGGGCGGCGCAGCGATTGCGATGTTCGGCATGGTCGCCGCCACCGGAATCAAGATTCTCCAGGAGGCCGACATCGGTGACCGTCGCAACCAGTTACTGGTGGCGGTGAGCATCGGCATGGGCCTGATCCCGGTTGTACGCCCGGAGTTTTTCGCCCACCTGCCCGTGTGGATGAGCCCGATCACCCACAGCGGCATCGCCATGGCCACCCTCAGCGCGCTGACGCTGAACCTGCTGTTCAACATCCTTGGTGGCGCCGAACGCGCGGCCATCAACGACTGCCACGCTCACACGCATTAACCCGGAAACACACGCCCCCTGTAGGAGCGAGCCTGCTCGCGATGAACCCGAGAACACCGCGTTTATCCAGATAACACGCGTAATCGTTGACGACCATCGCGAGCAGGCTCGCTCCTACAGGGTAAGGGTTTCCTGCGCCTTAAAATAAAAACAAGAGGGAGCAACAGATGATTCGGACACAAACCAACCTGCTGTTGGGTGCTGGCCTGCTGGCCGCGAGTCAGGCCATGGCCGGTGATCTACTGCTGTGGCAGACCAACAGCCTGAGCTATCTGTATGGCAAGAACTTCGCGATCAACCCGGCGATCCAGCAGACGATAACCTTCGAACACGCCGACCGCTGGAAGTACGGCGACAACTTCATGTTCATCGACAGCACCTACTACAACGGCGAGAAAGACCGAAACAAAGGCGTTCATGCCTATTACGGCGAGTTCAGCCCACGCCTATCCTTCGGCAAGATCCTCGACCGCCGTTTCGAATTCGGCCCGATCAAGGACGTGCTGCTGGCCATGACCTACGAGAACGGTGAAGACGACACCGAGGCCTATATGATCGGTCCCGGTTTCGACCTCGCGGTACCGGGCTTCAACTTTTTCACCTTGAACTTCTATTACCGCCAGACCGAAGGCTCGCGCCCTGGCGATGATGTCTGGCAAATCAGCCCGGCCTGGTCCTACACCCTGCCACTGGGCAACTCGAACCTGTTGATCGACGGCTACATCGACTGGGTCGTGGATAACGACCAGAACTCCCGCGGCACCTATCACGCCAACCTGCACTTCAACCCGCAGATCAAATACGACCTGGGCAAAGCCCTGGGCTGGCGCGAGAAACAGGTGTATGTCGGCACCGAATACAGCTACTGGAAAGACAAATACGGCGTCCAGGACAGCTCCCGTTTCAACACCAATGAAAACACCGCCAGCCTGCTGGTAAAGGTGCACTTCTGATGCTGCTCCGCAACCGTGCCCAAAACCTGCCGTCGGTGCGCCGTTGCGGAGCACTTGAGACCTGGCCGAGGAGTCAGTATTCTCCGCGGCCGCCCGAATCCGGTTTAAAAAAAAGCCCGGATGTAAAACCTGACCAGAAAGCCAACTTATCCCGGCTCTGGCAGGCACCAAGGCACTCCAAAACCCCTCTCAATCGACCGCTCTTGAGCCGTCGAACGGGAGTTTTTTTGCTTTTTGAAAGCCTTGGCTCAGCTCTTGCTAACAGCATTAAAGCTGACCGAATGGATGATTTTTTACCGCTACAGAAAAAGGCGCCACACCAGAGCGCCGACCTTAAAAAATAACGTGGAACCACCTACTTTTTGGGAGCAACCGAATGAAACGTACGTGCACTAGCCTGATGCTGGCGGGATCGATGCTGGCCGGGGGCCAGGCCATGGCCGGCGATTTGCTGCAGTGGCAAAACAACAGCCTGACCTATCTGTATGGCAAGGACTTCCAGGTCAACCCGCGCATCCAGCAGACGGTGACCTTCGAACACGCCGATGCCTGGAAGTACGGCGACAACTTCTTCTTCATCGACAAAATCTTCTACAACGGCAAGGAAGACCATTTCGCGGGTGAAAACACTCACTACGGCGAATTCCAGCCACGCCTGTCGTTCGGCAAGATCTTTGACCAGAAGCTGGAGTTCGGCCCGATCAAGGACGTGCTGCTGGCCATGACGTATGAGTTCGGCGAAGACGACACCGAGTCGTACCTGGTCGGTCCTGGTTTCGACCTGGCCATTCCTGGTTTCGATTACTTCCAGTTGAACTTCTATAATCGTCACACCGAGGGTGGCCGTCCGGGTGACGATGTCTGGCAGATCACTCCGGTCTGGTCCTACACCATTCCGGTGGGTGGCTCGGACGTCCTGATCGACGGCTTCATGGACTGGGTGGTAGACAACGACGTCAACAGCAAAGGCGAGTACCACGCCAACCTGCACTTCAACCCGCAGGTCAAATACGACCTGGGCAAGGCGTTGAATCTGGGTGCCAAGCAGCTGTACGTCGGTGTCGAGTATGACTACTGGAAAAACAAATACGGTATCGAAGACAGCGAGGGCTTCAAGACCGATCAGAGCGTGACCAGCTTCCTGGTCAAGGTTCACTTCTGATCTGAAAACCTCCTGTAGGAGCGAGCCCGCTCGCGATGGTCGTGAACGATAACGCTGGGGTCCTGATACCCCGCGGTGTCCTTTCGTCCATCGCGAGCGGGCTCGCTCCTACATCTCAAGCCGAAACCAAAGACTCTCCAATTCCAAGAAACCGGCACAACTCCCCGCGCTTGGCCAACGCATCCCGCCGCCCCAGTTCAATCAACTCGCTGCAATACCCCGCCTCGAACAGCAGGTAGCTCAAAACCCCCGCCCCGCTGGTCTTGGTCGCCCCCGGCCCGCGCAGAAACAGGCGCAATGCCGCCGGCAATTCCTGGCGATGACGCGCGGCAATCTCATCGATAGGCTGGCTCGGTGAAATCACCAACACGTCCACCGGCGCCACGCCCAAAGCGCGGGTGGGTGTACCGTCGGGCATCAGGTGACTGAACTGGTTCAGGCGCTGCAACAGCTCGATGTCGCTTTCCAGGCTGTCAATGAACGTACTGTTGAGCATGTGCCCGCCGATCTGCGCCAGTGACGGCTGCTGACCGGTGTAGCTACGCAACAAGGGTTGTCGCGGGTCAATCCCGCGGGGGTTGCCACTGACGCCCACCACCAGCACCCGACTGGCACCCAGATGCAACGCCGGACTGATCGGCGCCGACTGACGCACCGCGCCATCCCCGAAATACTCTTCGCCGATTTTCACCGGGGCGAACAGCAGCGGAATGGCCGAACTGGCGAGCAGGTGTTCAACGGATAAACGGGTGGGAACACCGATACGCCGATGGCGCAACCAGGCATCGATCTTGCCGCCGCCCTCATAGAAGGTGACGGCCTGGCCGGACTCATAGCCGAACGCGGTGACCGCCACCGCATGCAATTGCTTCTGTGCGATCGCTTCGGCGATGCCACCCATATGCAGCTTGTCGTTGAGTAAATCCCGCAGCGGAGAACTGTTGAGCAGCGCCACCGGAACCTGGGCACCGATGCCGAGCAAACTGTGGCTGACAAAGCGGCTGGCCTGGCGGATCACCCCGGGCCAGTCGCTGCGCAACACCAGATGACTGCGAAAGCCCTGCCAGAATGCCGTCAGGCGTTCGATGGCGTTACGAAAGTCCATCGCCCCGCTGGCGAGGCTGACGGCGTTGATCGCGCCCGCCGAGGTGCCGACGATCACCGGGAACGGATTGCGGGCCCCCGGCGGCAGCAATTCGGCAATCGCCGCCAGCACCCCGACCTGATAGGCCGCCCGAGCCCCGCCACCGGAAAGAATCAACCCTGTAACCGGTTCGCCTGGACTCATGCACAACTCTCCATGGTGCTTGATGGGATTTCGTTGTTTCAACCTGTTCCCTTGCTCGCGATGGTTGTGAAAACGCCGCGGGGGTCAGGTGTCCCGCGTTATCGTTGGCCACCATCGCGAGCGAGCTCGCTCCTACACGCGTTTGGCGTACAGCTTGGGCTCGCCCGGTGGGCGGCTCTTGAAGCGGCGATGGGCCCACAGGTATTGCTCGGGATGCTCGCGCAGAACGCTTTCGATCCATTGGTTGATGCGCAGGCAGTCGGCCTCCTCGGTTTCGCCGGGGAAGCCTTCGAGCGGCGCATGGATCACCAGGCGATATCCGCTGCCGTCCGCCAGACGTTCCTGGGTGAACGGCACCACCAGCGCCTTGCCCAGTCGCGCAAACTTGCTCGTGGCGGTGACGGTCGCGGCCTGAATGCCGAACAGCGGCACGAAAATGCTTTGCTTGGCGCCGTAGTCCTGATCCGGTGCGTACCAGATCGCCCGGCCCGAGCGCAGCAGTTTGAGCATGCCGCGCACGTCTTCGCGTTCCACCGCCAGCGAATCGAGGTTGTGCCGCTCGCGGCCCTGGCGCTGGATGTAGTCGAACAGCGGATTCTTGTGCTCGCGGTACATGCCGTCGATGGTGTGCTGTTGACCGAGCAACGCTGCGCCGATTTCCAGTGTCGTGAAGTGCAAGGCCATCAGGATCACGCCCTTGCCCTCACGCTGAGCCTGCTGCAAATGCTCCAGCCCTTCGATATGAGCAAGATTTGCCAGGCGCTTGCGCGACCACCACCAGCTCATCGCCATCTCAAAGAACGCGATGCCGGTGGAGGCGAAGTTTTCCTTGAGCAGGCGTTTGCGTTCGGCGGCGGTTTTTTCAGGAAAACACAGTTCCAGATTGCGCTTGGCAATGCGCCGTCTGTCGCCGGCCACGCGATACATCAATGCGCCCAGTGCGCGACCGATCCACAGCAGTGCCGGGTACGGCAGCTGGACGATCAGCCACAACAGCCCCAGGCCACACCACAGTGGCCAGAAACGTGGAGATAGAAATGCTTTTCGAAAACGCGGGCGGTCCATTAATGCTTCCGGAATGACAATGGCCGCGCATTCTACATCGTTCGACCCGGCTTGCGGCCCGCGGGCGTTCTCGTTATAAGTCTCGGCACTTTTAGTGACAAGTCGTTGTATGCCGACCATGAGCCAAACCGAACCGCTAGACCAAGATCCCGTGTTCCAGTTGAAGGGCAGCATGCTGGCCATTACGGTGCTGGAACTGGCCCGTAACGACCTCGAAAGCCTTGATCGGCAACTGGCCGCCAAGGTCGCCCAGGCGCCCAACTTCTTCAGCAACGCGCCACTGGTACTGGCCCTGGACAAACTCCCGGCCAACGGAGGCGCGGTCGATCTGCCAGGGCTGATGCGCGTCTGCCGCCAGCATGGCCTGCGTACCCTGGCGATCCGCGCCAGCCGCATCGAAGACATTGCCGCCGCCATCGCGGTCGACCTGCCGGTGCTGCCACCGTCCGGTGCCCGGGAGCGTCCACTGGACCTGACCGAAGGCGAACCGAAGAAAAAACCGGAAAAACCGCCCGAGCCGACCATCAAGCCGACGAAAATCATCACCTCGCCGGTACGCGGTGGCCAGCAGATTTATGCCCAGGGCAGCGATCTGGTGGTGATCTCCTCGGTAAGCCCGGGGGCGGAACTTCTCGCCGATGGCAACATCCATGTATACGGCCCGATGCGTGGTCGCGTGTTGGCCGGCGTCAAGGGCGACACCAAGGCGCGGATTTTCTGTCAGCAAATGAGTGCTGAACTGATTTCCATCGCCGGGCATTACAAGGTTTCCGAAGATCTGCGCCGCGACCCGCTATGGGGTTCGGGTGTGCAGGTCAGCCTGTCCGGCGACGTGTTGAACATCATTCGGCTTTAACGGATACTGCCGCATTTTCCAAGCATCTCTAAAACGTAGCGAAAACGGCTCAAACGAAGTAGGAAAAAGGCCGAAAGCAGTGTTTACCGGGGGTAAACGCCGCTCAAAACCGGATTCCAGCCAAGGCTGTCCGACTGCAGTAGTTTTTCAGGAGATGTTTTTCAGGGACTGAAAAGTCCTTTTTCCTTAGGGGTGAAACACCTTGGCCAAGATTCTCGTGGTTACATCCGGCAAGGGTGGTGTGGGTAAGACCACCACCAGCGCCGCTATCGGTACCGGTCTCGCTCTGCGCGGCCACAAAACAGTGATCGTCGACTTCGACGTGGGCTTGCGCAACCTCGACCTGATCATGGGATGCGAGCGCCGCGTGGTGTATGACTTCGTCAACGTGGTCAACGGCGAAGCCAACCTGCAACAGGCCCTGATCAAAGACAAGCGCCTGGAAAACCTCTACGTGCTGGCCGCCAGCCAGACCCGCGACAAAGACGCGCTGACCGTCGAAGGCGTGGAAAAAGTCCTGATGCAACTCAAGGAAGACTTTGAGTTCGTGGTCTGCGACTCCCCGGCAGGCATCGAGAAAGGCGCCCACCTGGCCATGTACTTCGCCGATGAAGCGATCGTCGTGACCAACCCGGAAGTCTCCTCGGTACGTGACTCCGACCGCATGCTCGGCCTGCTGGCCAGCAAGTCCCGTCGCGCCGAACGCGGCGAAGACCCGATCAAGGAACACCTGCTGATTACCCGTTATCACCCGGAACGTGTGAGCAAAGGCGAAATGCTCGGCGTAGAAGACGTCAAGGACATCCTTTCGGTGACCCTGCTCGGCGTGATCCCTGAATCCCAGGCGGTGCTCAAGGCATCCAACCAGGGTGTTCCGGTGATTCTCGACGACCAGAGCGATGCCGGCCAGGCCTACAGCGATACCGTGGACCGCCTGCTGGGCAAGACCGTGGATCATCGATTCCTTGATGTACAGAAGAAGGGATTCTTCGAGCGCCTGTTTGGAGGCAACTAAGCAATGAACCTTTTTGACTTCTTTCGTGCCAACAAAAAGCAAAGCACCGCGTCGGTAGCGAAAGAGCGTCTACAGATCATCGTGGCGCACGAACGCGGCCAACGCAGTACCCCGGACTACCTGCCAGCCTTGCAGAAGGAACTGGTCGAGGTGATCCGCAAGTACGTCAATATCGGGTCCGATGACGTGCACGTCGCACTGGAAAGCCAGGGCAGCTGCTCGATTCTGGAACTCAATATCACCCTGCCAGATCGCTGAGTCGATCCGGCTGGAGCCACGGCGGCTCAGGCCCCTTGCGCGACTGCAAGGGACCTGAGCCGCCGTTGGCGTTTGTTACGAGGCTGTTTTAATGCCGCTGTCCAACATCCACATCATCCATCAGGATGCCGCCGTACTGGTGGTGAACAAACCGACCCTGTTGCTCTCTGTCCCTGGCCGGGCCGACGACAACAAGGACTGCCTGATTACCCGCCTGCAGGAAAACGGCTACCCGGAAGCGCGAATTGTCCATCGCCTTGACTGGGAGACTTCCGGCATCATCCTGCTGGCCCGCGACCCGGACACCCATCGCGAACTGTCCCGGCAATTTCACGACCGCGAAACCGAAAAGGCCTACACCGCCCTGTGCTGGGGTCAGCCGGAACTGGACAGTGGCAGCATCGACCTGCCCTTGCGCTACGACCCGCCGACCAAGCCGCGCCACGTGGTCGACCATGAGTTCGGCAAACACGCGCTGACCTTCTGGCGAGTGCTGGAGCGTTGCGGCGACTGGTGCCGCGTTGAGCTGACACCGATCACCGGCCGCTCCCACCAGTTGCGCGTGCACATGCTCTCGATTGGTCATCCGCTGCTGGGTGACGGGCTCTATGCCCATGAGCAGGCGCTGGCGGCCTGGCCGCGCCTGTGTCTGCACGCGAGCATGCTCAGCTTCACCCATCCGCAAAGTGGCGAACGCCTGCGCTTCGAGTGCCCGGCACCGTTCTAAAACTGTGGGAGCGGGCTTGCTCGCGAATACGGTGTGTCATTCAACGATGTATTGACTGACTCGACGCCTTCGCGAGCAAGCCCGCTCCCACAAGGGATCTCCTCCAGATTCAATTTCGATGGTCAGCCCCACAATCAGTGCGACGCCATTTACCAGGCCAATACGTTAAACTGGCGCCACTGCTGTCTGGAGCTACTTTATGCGCGAAGAGTTGAACCAAGGCCTGATCGATTTCCTCAAGGCCTCCCCTACCCCGTTCCATGCCACCGCCAGCCTTGTTCAGCGCCTGGAAGCGGCGGGCTACCAACGCCTCGACGAGCGCGAGCCGTGGAATACCGAAGCCAACGGTCGCTACTACGTCACCCGCAACGACTCTTCGATTGTCGCGATCAAGATGGGCCGCCATTCACCGCTGCACGGCGGCATTCGCCTGGTCGGCGCCCACACCGACAGCCCGTGCCTGCGCGTCAAGCCGCAACCGGAACTGCAACGCCAGGGCTTCTGGCAACTGGGCGTTGAAGTCTATGGCGGCGCGCTGCTGGCGCCGTGGTTCGACCGCGACCTGTCCCTGGCGGGCCGCGTAACCTTCCGTCGTGATGGCAAGGTCGAGAGCCAGTTGATCGACTTCAAGGCACCGGTCGCGATCATTCCGAACCTGGCGATTCACCTCAACCGTGAAGCCAACATGGGTTGGGCAATCAACGCCCAGACCGAACTGCCGCCGATCCTCGCGCAATTTGCCGGTGACGAGCGCGTGGACTTCCGCGCGGTGCTCACCGACCAGCTCGCCCGCGAACACGGCCTGAATGCCGACGTGGTGCTCGATTACGAGTTGAGTTTCTACGACACCCAAAGCGCTGCGGTCATTGGCCTGCATGGCGACTTCATCGCCGGCGCGCGCCTGGACAACCTGCTGTCGTGCTACGCCGGCCTGCAAGCGCTGTTGACGGCCGACACCGACGAAACCTGCGTGCTGGTCTGCAACGACCACGAAGAAGTCGGTTCCTGCTCGGCCTGCGGTGCCGACGGCCCGATGCTTGAGCAAACCTTACGTCGCTTGCTGCCTGAAGGTGATGAATTCGTACGCACCATTCAGAAATCCCTGCTAGTTTCGGCTGACAACGCCCACGGCGTGCATCCGAACTACGCCGACAAGCACGATGCCAACCACGGTCCGAAACTCAACGCCGGCCCGGTGATCAAGGTCAACAGCAACCAGCGCTACGCCACCAACAGCGAAACCGCCGGGTTCTTCCGTCACCTGTGCATGGCTGAAGAAGTGCCGGTGCAAAGCTTCGTAGTGCGCAGCGACATGGGCTGTGGTTCGACCATCGGCCCGATCACCGCCAGCCACCTGGGCGTGCGCACCGTGGATATCGGCTTGCCGACGTTCGCCATGCACTCGATCCGCGAACTGTGCGGCAGCCAGGACCTGGCGCATCTGGTCAAGGTGCTGAACGCGTTCTACGCCTGCCGCGAATTGCCGTAAACCCCGCAATACCCTGTAGGAGCGAGCCTGCTCGCGATGGACGTGAACGATTACGCGTGTTTTCTGGATAAACGCGGCGCCCTGAAGTTCATCGCGAGCAAGCTCGCTCCTACAGACAACACGGTGCAAAAAAGCCGCCTAGACTTCCAGTATCCCTTCGACAAGGCCGTCTCCATGATTTCGATGTCTACCTTTCACGCCATGCTGATTCCGATTCTTGCCGGGATGCTCCTGCTGGCCGTCGGCTTCAACTTTCGCGACAAGAATGCCGGCGTGTTTGCCATGTGGATCGGCATGCTGACCATTCTCGCGACCGTTGTTCTCAAGATCCTCGCCAAACTCAACGAATAATTCCTCGCCCTTGGCTCGCATTGATTTTGACGGGCTCGTACACTCGGTCGATCCGCTCCCTGCGAGGTTGACCGCCTAGTGTTCGCTCGTCTTTTTTCCCTCCCGTGTATTGTCCTTGTCTGCCTGATGACGCTGCTGTCAGTGACGCCTGCCCAGGCGGCCGGCCTGCCGGGCCTGCTCAACAACCAGGCCAAGGCGCAGCCCGAAGCACAGGAACCGCTGGGGCAATCTCTGGACGAAGTGATCAAGTCACTGGAGAACGACCAGCAACGCTCCAAGCTGCTGGCCGACCTGAAAAAGCTCCGCGACACCACCAAACAGGCCCAGCCGATTACCGAAGAAGGCGTACTGGGTCTGATTGGCGGAACCCTGGCCAATTTCGAGAAGAAATTTTCCGGCGTCGACAGTCCGCTCACGCTCTGGTCCAGTGAATTCGATCAGGCCAGGGAAGAACTGGTGGCGCTGGCGCTGCCGGCCAATGAATGGCTGCCCATGCTGTTCGCCTTTGCCATGATCCTGATGGTCTGGAGCCTGCTGGCCGCCGCCCTGATCTGGATCAGCCACCGCGTGCGGATGCGTTTCGGCCTGACCGAAGAACTGCCGCAGCATCCCAGAGCCCTGGACATGTTGCGTTTTGCGCTGCGCAAACTCGGGCCATGGCTGATCGCCCTGGTGATCACGGTCTACATGAGCTACGCCCTGCCCTCGTCCCTGGGCAAAAGCCTGGCGATGGTGCTGGCCTATGCACTGGTGGTCGGCACCTGCTTCTCGGCCATCTGCGTGATTGCCTTTTCCCTGCTCGACGGCCCACACCGCCACCGCGCCTTGTACATCCTGCGGCACCAGGCGTTTCGGCCGCTATGGCTGATCGGCAGCTTCGCCGCGTTTGGCGAAGCGCTGAGCGATCCGCAACTGGTCAACAGCCTCGGCAGCCATCTGGCCCATACCGCCGCGACTGCCGCCAATGTCCTGGCCGCGCTCTCCACGGGGCGCTTCATCCTGCGTTTCCGCCGGCCGATCGCCCACCTGATCCGCAACCAGCCACTGTCCCGACGCCTGACCCGACGCGCCCTCAACGACACCCTGTCGATTCTCGGCACCTTCTGGTACGTACCGGCGCTGGTGCTGGTGGCCATTTCCCTGTTCGCGACGTTCATTTCCGCCGGCGACACCAGCACCGCCCTGCGCCAGTCGCTGATCTGTACCGTTTTGCTGGTGTTGTGCATGGTCATCAACGGCCTGGTACGCCGTCACGCCCTCAAACCGCAGCGCGGCATCCGGCGCTACGCGGTGTATTCGGAACGGCTGAAAAACTTCTTCTACACCATCGTTCACTTGTTGGTGTGGCTGGCCTTTATCGAACTCGGCCTGCGGGTCTGGGGCATGTCGTTGATCCGCTTTACCGAAGGCGACGGCCACGAAGTCAGCGTCAAACTGTTCAGCCTCGCCGGCACGCTGCTGTTTGCCTGGCTGATCTGGATTCTCAGCGATACCGCCGTGCACCACGCACTCACCCGCTCGCGCAAAGGCCTGGCCAATGCCCGCGCACAGACGATGATGCCGCTGATCCGCAATGTGTTGTTCATAGCGATTTTCATCATCGCGCTGATCGTTGCCCTGGCGAACATGGGCATGAACGTCACGCCCCTGCTGGCCGGTGCCGGTGTGATCGGTCTGGCCATCGGTTTTGGTGCGCAGTCGCTGGTAGCCGACCTGATTACCGGGTTGTTCATCATCATCGAAGACTCCCTGGCCATTGACGACTACGTGGATGTCGGAGGCCACCTCGGCACGGTCGAAGGCCTGACCATCCGTACCGTGCGCCTGCGGGACATCGACGGCATCGTCCACACCATTCCGTTCAGCGAAATCAAAAGCATCAAGAACTACTCCCGGGAATTCGGCTACGCGATCTTCCGGGTAGCGGTGCCGGCCAACATGGACATCGACAACGCAATCAAACTGATGCGCGAAGTCGGCCAGAAAATGCGCACCGACCCGCTGCAGCGGCGCAATATCTGGTCGCCGCTGGAGTTCCAGGGGGTGGAAAGTTTCGAGTCGGGCAACGCGATCCTTCGCGCCCGGTTCAAGACGGCGCCGATCAAGCAGTGGGAGGTTTCGCGGGCGTTCAACCTGTCACTCAAGCGGCACATGGATGAAGCCGGACTGGATCTGGCGACACCGCGGATGAGTATTCAGGTGATTACCGCGGGTGGTGCGCCAGAACAGTCCGTGTAGGAGCGAGCTTGCTCCGGGCGGCGTTCCGACGATGAAACTCAAGAACGCCGCGTTTAGCCAGTAAACACGCGTAATCGTTAACGACCATCGCGAGCAAGCTCGCTCCTACAGGAAGGTCGGACGTTAGACGACATCCACCCCGACATGAATCGCATCATGCCGCCAAAACTCCAGGTCGCAGTCGATCAAGCGTTCATGCTGGTCATAGTTGACCCGGGCAATCTGCAAGCCCGGGCTACCCACCGACACCTTCAACGCCGCTGCCGCATCCACCGACAACGCCGTAGGTACAATCTCGAAGCGCACCCGCCCGTAGTGCAAGTCGTAATGCCGCGCATACAACTCGGTGATCGACTGATTCAGATCGAACTCAAGAATCCCCGGGAAATACTGTGGGTTCAGATAGTGCTCCACGTACAACACCAGTCGCCCGTCAATCCGCCGTGAACGGCAGATCTGAATCACGCTCGACAGCGCCGGCAATTGCAGCCAGGCACACACCGCCGCCGACGCCGGCTGCAATCGCGCTGAAATCACCTCGGTCGACGGCACCCGCCCCTGGGCGCTGACCATCGCGTGAAAGTGGCTACGCTGCATGAGGTTGTAGGCCAGGCGTGGCGGCGAGACGAACCAGCCGCGACGCTCCTCGCGATAAATCTGCCCCTGGGACTCCAACTGCAACAACGCTTCACGCAAAGTGATCCGTGTGGTGCCAAACAATTCGCTGAGCTTGCGTTCGGCCGGCAATTTGCTGCCGGGGGTCAACAGTCCATGGTCGATCTGCTCCTGAAGCACCTGGCCGATGGCTGTTACCGCTTTTGTTGCCTCTTCACGCATCAACGTTTCCTTTCTGGACTAGACCAGCACCATTTCAGGGCAGAACCGCAGTGTAAACCGGCTCATTCAATAGTCTGCAAGCGTAGGCAGCGCAGATGAACCAGATGTGACAAAGCCGCCCAACGGTCGCCATTCCCTGCCTTCAACAACTTGCAATTCATCGGCCAAGTCCCTTGTCTTCCGGGGCCTTGACCATGGTCTACGCTTAGCAGGCCAGTCGCGATACCGATGAACAAAAAGTCATTCCGGGCGACGAACGACATCAAAGTGTCATCCAGCCTCCTTAAATTGGCTCAGGTATTGCTGACCTAGACCAACAAACCGTAATCGCAGCGTTGAACACGACCCAAGGAGCTTCGGAATGAAAAAGCTTTTCCTGGCATCACTGTTAGGCTCGACCATCGCAATGTGCACCGCCGCCATGGCGGCCGATGATCTGAAAACCCTGGAAGCCGCTGCGAAAGCGGAAGGCGCCGTCAACAGCGTTGGCATGCCCAATGACTGGGCCAACTGGGCCGGCACCTGGAAAGACCTGAGCGACAAGTACGGCCTCAAGCACATAGACACCGACATGAGCTCGGCCCAGGAGATCGCCAAGTTCGCCGCGGAAAAAGACAACGCCAGCGCCGACATCGGCGACGTCGGTGCAGCGTTCGGACCGATCGCGGTCAAGCAAGGCGTGGTCCAGCCTTACAAGCCTTCGACCTGGGATCAGATTCCGGACTGGGCCAAGGACAAAGACGGCAACTGGGCACTGGCCTACACCGGCACCATCGCTTTCATCGTCAACAAGAAGTTGCTGCATGGCTCCGAGGCGCCAACCAAGTGGGCTGACCTCAAGGACGGCAAATACAAGGTCTCCATCGGCGACGTGAGCACCGCGGCCCAGGCAGCCAACGGCGTATTGGCCGCGGCACTGGCCAACGGTGGCGACGAGAAAAACCTCAAGCCTGCCCTGGATCTGTTCGCCGACATCGCCAAGCAAGGTCGCCTGTCGATGTCCAACCCGACGATTGCCACCATGGAAAAAGGCGAAATCGAAGTCGGCGTGGTCTGGGACTTCAACGGCCTGAGCTACAAGGCCAAGATGGCCAACCCGGATGACTACGTGGTGCTGATCCCGTCCGACGGCTCGGTGATCTCCGGCTACACCACCATCATCAACAAGTACGCGAAAAACCCGAATGCAGCCAAGCTGACCCGCGAATACATCTTCAGTGACGCCGGCCAGATCAACCTGGCCAAGGGCAACGCCCGTCCGATCCGTGCCGAACACCTGACCCTGCCAGCCGAGGTGCAGGCCAAGCTGCTGCCTAACGAGCAGTACAAGAAGGTCACGCCGATCAAGGACGCGGACGCCTGGGAGAAGACTTCCAAGGCCCTGCCTCAGAAGTGGAATGAAGAAGTCATCGTTGAAATGAAATGATGCGGTAGATCCCTGTGGGAGCGAGCTTGCTCGCGATAGCGACCTGACATTCAGCATTGATGTTGAATGGAAGTCCCTCATCGCGAGCAAGCCCGCTCCCACAAGGGATTGGTTGCGTACTTGAATCATCTGTTTTGCGGAGTTTTTGCCCCTATGAAGCACAACGTCATCCTTGTCGTGCTCGACGGCCTCAACTACGAGGTTGCCCGCCACGCCATGGGGCACCTGCAGGCCTACGTCAGCGCAGGACGCGCGGCACTCTACAAACTGCAGTGCGAGTTGCCGGCCCTGTCCCGCCCCCTGTACGAATGCATCCTGACCGGCGTCGCGCCGATCGACAGCGGCATCGTCCACAACAACGTCTCGCGCCTGTCCAACCAGCGCAGCATCTATCACTACGCCACTGACGCAGGTCTTGTCACCGCGGCGGCGGCCTATCACTGGGTCAGCGAGCTGTACAACCGTTCGCCCTTCGTCGCAGCCCGGGATCGTCACACCGATGACCCGCAACTGCCGATCCAGCATGGGCATTTTTACTGGAACGATCACTACCCGGATTCGCACCTGTTCGCCGACGCCGAAAACCTGCGCCTGCGCCATGCACCGAATTTTCTGCTGATCCACCCGATGAACATCGACGACGCCGGGCACAAGCACGGCCTCGACACCCCGCAGTACCGCAACAGTGCCCGCTCGGCCGACATCATCCTGGCCGACTACCTGCAAGGCTGGCTCGATGCCGGTTACCAAGTGCTGGTCACCGCCGACCACGGCATGAACAACGACCGCTCCCACAACGGGCTGCTTGCCGAAGAGCGCGAAGTACCGCTGTTCGTCCTCGGCGACGCTTTCAGTTTCGATTCGGGCGCTGTGCCCGAACAGACTGACATTTGCGGCACCGTCTGCGAACTGCTGGGCGTGCCTCACGACAAGCCGGTGTGCCGGGAGCTTCTGAAGTGAATTCCATGACTCGCGGTAAATGGCTCGCAGCCTTGTGCCTGGTGCCATTTGCGCTGTTCTTCATCGTGTTCGAAATCGCACCGCTGACCTGGGTGATGATCAACAGCCTGCAATCGGAAGAGTTCGGCTGGGGCCTGGCCAACTTCAGCAAGATCTTCAGCTCGAAGTTTTACCTGCAGGCCATCCAGTACAGTCTCGAGATCAGCTTCTGGTCCAGCGTGTTCGGGATCGTCATCGCGGTACTCGGCGCCTATTCCCTGCGCCGGGTGGACTCGAAACTGCGCAATTTCGTCAACGCCTTCGCCAACATGACCAGTAACTTCGCCGGCGTGCCCCTGGCCTTCGCGTTCATCATTCTGCTCGGCTTCAACGGCAGCTTCACCATCATGCTCAAGCAGGCCGGAATAATTCAGGACTTCAACCTGTACTCGAAAACCGGGCTGATCCTTCTCTACACCTACTTCCAGATTCCCCTCGGCGTGCTGCTGCTGTATCCGGCCTTCGATGCACTGCGCGAAGACTGGCGTGAGTCCGCTGCGCTGCTCGGCGCCGACGGTTGGCAGTACTGGCGGCACATCGGCTTGCCTGTTTTGACGCCGGCACTGCTGGGCACCTTCGTGATCCTGCTGGCAAACGCCCTCGGTGCCTACGCCACGGTGTACGCCCTGACCACCGGTAACTTCAACGTGCTGCCGATCCGCATCGCGGCGATGGTGTCCGGTGACATTTCCCTGGACCCGAACCTGGCCAGCGCCCTGGCCGTGGTGCTTGTGGCCTTGATGACCCTGGTGACCATCGTGCATCAGTTGCTGTTGAAGAGGAGCTACCATGTCTCGCGCTGAACTGGGGCCCGCCGGTGTCTACCACCGCGTCGTGGTGTATCTGCTGTTTGCCATCCTGCTGTTGCCGCTGCTCGGCACGCTGATCTATTCGATCTCCAGCAGTTGGTCGGCGACCATTCTGCCCAGTGGCTTCACCCTCAAGTGGTACATCCAGCTGTGGAGCGATCCGCGCTTCCTGAATGCGTTCGGGCAGTCGCTGCTGGTCTGCGTCGGTTCGCTGATTCTTTCGGTAGTGCTGATTCTGCCGTTGCTGTTCGTGGTGCATTACCACTTCCCGAAACTCGACGCACTGATGAACATCCTGATCCTGCTGCCCTTCGCCGTGCCGCCGGTGGTGTCGTCGGTGGGGCTGTTGCAGCTTTATGGTTCCGGACCATTCGCCATGGTCGGCACGCCGTGGATCCTGATCGGTTGCTACTTCACCGTGGCGCTGCCGTTCATGTACCGGGCGATCACCAACAACCTGCAAGCGATCAACCTGCGCGACCTGATGGATGCCGCCCAGTTGCTCGGCGCCAGCACCTTTCAAGCCGCCTTCCTGGTGGTGCTGCCGAACTTGCGCAAGGGCCTGATGGTGGCGTTGCTGCTGTCGTTCTCGTTCCTGTTCGGTGAGTTCGTGTTTGCCAACATCCTTGTCGGTACCCGCTACGAAACCCTGCAGGTCTACCTCAACAACATGCGCAACAGCAGCGGTCATTTCACCAGTGCGCTGGTGATTTCCTACTTCTTCTTTGTGCTGGTTCTGACCTGGATTGCCAATATCTTGAACAGGGACAAAAGCGAATGAGCTATGTCAGCGTCCAACATCTTCAGAAAAGCTTCGCCGGCACCACGGTGTTCAGCGACATCAATTGCGAAATCCAGAAAGGTGAATTCGTCACCCTGCTCGGTCCGTCCGGTTGCGGCAAATCCACCCTGCTGCGCTGCATCGCCGGCCTGACTTCGGTGGATGGCGGCAAAATCCTGCTCGATGGTGCCGATATCGTGCCGGTGAGCCCGCAGAAACGCGGGATCGGCATGGTGTTCCAAAGCTATGCGCTGTTCCCCAACATGACCGTGGAGCAAAACGTCGCCTTCGGCCTGCGCATGCAAAAGGTCAATGCCGATGACAGCCGCAAACGCGTCGCAGAAGTGCTCAAACTGGTGGAGCTCAATGACTTTGCCGCGCGTTACCCGCACCAACTGTCGGGCGGTCAGTGCCAGCGCGTGGCCCTAGCCCGCTCCCTGGTGACCCGGCCACGCCTGTTGTTGCTGGATGAACCGTTGTCGGCCCTGGACGCGCGGATTCGCAAACACCTGCGCGAACAGATCCGTCAGATCCAGCGCGAACTGGGCTTGACCACGATTTTCGTCACACACGATCAGGAAGAAGCCCTGACCATGTCTGACCGGATTTTCCTGATGAATCAGGGAAAGATCGTACAAAGTGGCGACGCCGAAACCCTCTACACTGCGCCAGTCGATGTGTTCGCCGCCGGGTTCATCGGCAACTACAACCTGCTGGACGCCGACAGCGCCTCGAAGCTGTTGCAGCGACCGATCAACAAGCGCATTGCCATTCGCCCGGAAGCCATCGAACTGAGCCTTGACGGTGAACTGGACGCGCAAGTGCGCAGCCACAGCCTGCTGGGCAACGTGATTCGCTACCGGGTCGAAGCCCGGGGCGTAGAATTGGTGGTGGATGTGCTGAACCGCTCGGCGGCCGACCTGCATCCCGATGGTCAGCGCCTGGCGCTTTCCATCGATCCGACGGCCCTGTGTGAGGTAGCCTGATGCCTTTGCTGACGCTGAAGAGAGAACTGCACTGATGGCCCTGGCAATTTTTGATCTGGACGAAACCCTGATCCACGGCGACTGCGCCTCACTGTGGAGCGAGCAAATGGTCCGCCTCGGCTGGGTCGATGGCGAGTCGTTCCTGCGTCGCGACAAGGAATTGATGGATGCCTACGGCAGGGGCCATCTGGCCATGGAGGACTACATGGCCTTCAGCCTGGATCCGTTGATTGGTCGTACGCCTGAAGAAGTCGCGCACCTGGTTGGTCCGTGGGTAGAGGACTTCATCGAGCCGATCATTTTCAGCGATGCCACCAAAGCCATCGCCGCGCACCGCAAGGCCGGCGACCGGATCCTGGTGATCTCGGCCTCGGGCACCCACCTGGTCGGTCCCATCGCCGAGCGCCTGGGCATCGACGAGATTCTGGGCATCGAACTGGAAGTGGCCCATGGCGTCTACACCGGCCACACCGTTGGCACCCTGACCTACCGCGAAGGCAAGATCACCCGCTTGCTGGAGTGGCTGGATGCAGAGGAGGAAAACCTCGAAGGCGCGAGCTTCTATTCCGACTCCCGCAATGACCTGCCGCTGTTGCTGAAGGTGGATTTCCCTCACGTGGTCAACCCGGATCCGGTGTTGCGCGAGCAGGCTGAAAAAGCCGGCTGGCCGATCCATATCTGGAAGTAACCCGGATCCCCTGTGGGAGCGAGCTTGCTCGCGATAGCAGTGTGTCAGTCAACGTTAATGCCGACAGACAGAGCGCCATCGCGAGCAAGCTCGCTCCCACAGTTTTTTGTGTTGTCAGGTGAGGCTTTCGTCAATCACCAGCACCACTTTCCCCGCCACGGTATTACTCGCCAACTCGGCAAACGCCGCCTCGGCATCCTTGATCGGGAATGTCCCGGCCAGTTGCGGGCTCAAGCGCCCCTCGGCAAACAACGGCCACACATGCTGGCCCAAATCACTGAACAGATCGGCCTTGAACTGATCGTCGCGACTGCGCAAAGTCGAACCCAGCAACTGCACACGCTTGGCCAGCACCTGGGCCAGATCCAGCTTGGCCTCGCGGCCGCCCATCAGACCGATCAACACCCAGCGGCCATCCTGCGTCAGCAGCTTGAGGTTCAAGGCCGCGTAATTGCCGCCCACCGGATCGAGAATCACATCGAACGGCCCCA
Organism: Pseudomonas sp. BF-R-24; assembly: GCF_019947335.1. NCBI lineage: Bacteria > Pseudomonadati > Pseudomonadota > Gammaproteobacteria > Pseudomonadales > Pseudomonadaceae > Pseudomonas > Pseudomonas sp. BF-R-24. Next base: position 12,566 of record NZ_JAGYGG010000024.1, on the reverse strand, counting down.
GATCCCGCAGGCTCTCCAGATCGCCATTACGCACCACGCCGCCCTGGGCGCCCAGCGCTTCGCAATACGCCAATCGCTCTGCGGAGCCGACACTGACCCAACACGGATTGCCGAACGCCTTGCACAGCTGAATGGCAGCTGAACCGATTCCACTTGCCCCGGCATGCAGAAGAACTTTCTGACCCGGTTTGAGCGCAGCCAGTTGAAACAAATTCAGCCAGACTGTTGCATAAACTTCGGGCAATGCAGCCGCTTCGAACAGTGACATTCCATCGGGAACCGGCAGCACATGCCGCCCGTCGACAACCACCTCTTCGGCCATCCCGCCCCCGGCCAGCAAGGCGCAAACCCGATCGCCAACCTGCCAGGAGGACCCGGCGCCCACCTCGCTGATGACCCCCGAGCACTCTAGACCGAGCACTTGACTGGCCCCTGGCGGGGGCGGGTAAAGGCCGGCCTTCTGCAACAAATCGGCACGATTGAGGCCCGCTGCCGCCACTCGTATACGAACTTGTCCTACATCGCATGCAGGACTCGGCTCATCAACCCATACCACTTGACCGTCAACGCCTTGCAATGCTTTCACAGTGCCTCCATAGTGAGTCTGGACTGAGCCCGAAGCTATAGCGTCGGGTTTTTTGCATTATGCGACCGGCTCCCAAAGAACCGGCGACTTCAAAGACGGCCTAATATGCGTTATCAATTGTCCCCGCGTCGAATCAGCATGAAGCATCTGTTCCCCAGCACTGCCCTCGCTTTATTCATCGGTATCGGCTTGCTGCCGATGTCGAGCAATACATTCGCAGCCAATAGCTGGGACAAGCTTCAACCCGATCGTGACGAAGTGATCGCCAGTCTGAACGTCGTGGAGTTGCTCAAGCGCCACCACTACAGCAAGCCGCCGCTCGATGACGCACGCTCGGTAATCATCTACGACAGCTACCTCAAGCTGCTGGATCCGTCGCGCAGCTACTTCATGGCCAGCGACATTGCCGAATTCGACAAGTGGAAGACGCAGTTCGACGATTTCCTCAAGAGCGGCGACCTGAACGCCGGGTTCACCATCTACAAGCGCTACCTGGACCGCGTCAAAGCGCGTCTGGACTTCGCTATTGCCGAGCTGAACAAAGGCGTCGACAAGATCGACTTCACCACCAGGGAAACCTTGCTGATCGACCGCAAGGACGCCCCTTGGCTCAAATCCACCGCAGAACTCGACGACCTGTGGCGCAAACGCGTCAAGGACGAAGTCCTGCGTCAGAAGATCGCCGGCAAGGATTCCAAGCAGATCCAGGAAACCCTGACCAAGCGCTACAAGAACCAGCTGGCGCGCCTGGACCAGACCCGCGCGGAAGACATCTTCCAAGCGTACATCAACACCTTCGCCATGTCCTACGACCCGCACACCAACTATCTGTCGCCGGATAACGCGGAGAACTTCGACATCAACATGAGCCTGTCCCTCGAGGGCATCGGTGCCGTGTTGCAAAGCGATAACGACCAGGTGAAAGTCGTGCGCCTGGTGCCGGCAGGTCCGGCGGACAAGACCAAGCAGGTTGCACCGGCCGACAAGATCATCGGCGTTGCCCAGGGCAACAAGGAAATGGTCGACGTCGTGGGCTGGCGCCTGGACGAAGTGGTCAAGCTGATCCGTGGTCCGAAGGGCACCGTAGTGCGCCTGGAAGTTATCCCGGCCAGCAATGCTCCGAACGACCAGACCACCAAGATCGTGCCGATCACCCGTGAAGCGGTGAAACTCGAAGATCAGGCCGTGAAGAAGTCGGTCTTGAATCTGAAGCAGGACGGCAAGGACTACAAGCTCGGTGTCATCGAGATCCCGGCGTTCTATCTGGACTTCAAGGCCTTCCGTGCCGGCGATCCGGATTACAAGAGCACCACCCGCGACGTCAAGAAACTGCTGACCGAATTGCAGAAAGAGAAAGTCGACGGCGTGGTCATCGACCTGCGCAACAATGGCGGCGGCTCCTTGCAAGAGGCCACCGAGCTGACCAGCCTGTTCATCGACAAAGGCCCGACCGTGCTCGTGCGTAACGCCGATGGCCGGGTCGATGTCCTGGAGGATGAAAATCCGGGCGCGTTCTACAAAGGCCCGATGGCGTTGCTCGTCAACCGCCTGTCCGCCTCGGCTTCGGAGATTTTTGCCGGCGCCATGCAGGACTACCACCGCGCGCTGATCATCGGCGGCCAGACCTTCGGCAAAGGCACCGTGCAGACCATTCAGCCGCTCAACCATGGCGAACTGAAACTGACCCTGGCCAAGTTCTACCGGGTTTCCGGGCAGAGCACCCAGCATCAGGGCGTCTTGCCGGACATCGATTACCCGTCGATCATCGACACCAAGGAAATCGGTGAAAGCGCCCTGCCGGAAGCCATGCCGTGGGACACCATCAAGGCGGCGATCAAGCCTGCGGTCGACCCGTTCAAGCCGTACATTTCGCAGCTCCAGTCCGAGCATGACGTGCGTACGGCCAAAGATGCGGAGTTCGTGTTCATCCGCGACAAGCTGGCCCTGGCGCAGAAACTGATGGCCGAGAAAACCGTCAGCCTCAATGAAGTCGAGCGTCGTGCCCAGCACGCCGACATCGAAGCCAAACAGCTGGCCATGGAAAACATCCGTCGCAAGGCCAAGGGCGAAGAGCCGCTCAAAGAGCTGAAGAAAGAAGACGAGGACGCCCTTGCGGCCGAGGATGACAAGACCAAACCGGAAGACGACGCCTACCTCAGCGAAACAGGGCGGATTCTGCTGGACTACCTGAAACTCAACACGGCAGTGGCCAAGCACTGAGTTTGTACAAACAACTGATGGCAATTTAATGCTGACGCCCCGGTAGCGTCATCAAACAGTCATCATTCTGTCGTGAAATAAAGGACCGGGCGTGCTCTTTTTACCAAGGGCACGCCCGGTCCTTTTTTTATTGCCAGAGATCGCCATGACCACAACCGAACAGCTGAGTGCCTTGAGCTCGATCCTGAGTCAAAGCGGTTTACACAGCCTGTTCCAACCGATCATCAGCCTCTCTGAACGACGCATCCTCGGTTACGAAGCCCTCAGTCGTGGCCCCTCCAACAGCCCTCTGCACTCCCCTGTCGCCCTGTTCGCCGTCGCCCGCCAGGCCGGACGCCTGAGCGAACTGGAAATTGCCTGCCGCAAAAGCGCTTGCCGACGCTTCAATGAGCAACAACTGCCAGGCCTGCTGTTCCTTAACGTGTCCCCGGAGTCCCTGCTCGAAGCGGCCCATCAACCGGGGCGCACCCTGCAATTGCTGCAGGATTTCGGCATTGCGCCAAGCCAGGTGGTCATCGAGCTCACGGAACAGACGCCGACGGATGATTTCCAGCTGCTGCAAACCGCCCTGCATCACTATCGGGCGATGGGGTTTTCGATTGCGCTGGATGATCTGGGCGCGGGCTATTCGAGTTTGCGCTTGTGGTCCGAGCTACGGCCGGATTACGTGAAAATCGACCGGCATTTCATTGATGGCATTCATCAGGATGCGCTCAAGCGCGAGTTCGTCGGCTCGATCCTGCAAATCGCCAAGGCCTCGCGGGCGCAAGTCATCGCCGAAGGTATCGAGCTCCCCGAAGAACTCACGGTGCTGACCGAAATGGGCGTGGACCTGGTGCAGGGCTATCTGCTCTGCCGCCCCCAGGAACACCCGCCACGGGATGCCCGGACATTGATGCCCCGACAGGACAGCACCGCCGTTGCACTGAGCGAAGACGGCAGCGACCTCAGCGCCCTGCTCAACGAGCTGCCCGCAGTGAACCGCGACACGCCGACCGCCACGGTGCTCGAAGCCTTTCGCCGCCAGGCCAACCTGAACTCGCTGGCAGTCCTGGATGAACAGGGTCAACCCTGCGGCATTGTCCATCGTCATTCGCTCTCCGACGCCCTGCTCAAACCCTTTGCCACCGACCTGTTCGCCCGCAAGCCCATCAGCCGCCTGATGAACGATGACTTCCTCGCCGTCGAGCTGAGCCAGTCGCTGCAACAAGTCAGCCGCCTGATCACCAGCCGTGCCCGCCAGCGCATCGAAGAAGATTTCATCATTACCCTCAACGGCGGTTACCTGGGGTTGGGCCGGGTGATCGACGTGCTCAAGCTGATCACGGAACTGAAGATCCAGCAGGCCCGCTACGCCAACCCGTTGACCTTGCTTCCGGGCAACGTGCCGATTCAGCAATGCCTGACGCGACTGCTGCAACAGCGAAGGGAATCGGTGATCTGCTACGTGGACATTGATAGCTTCAAACCTTTCAACGACATCTACGGCTATGGTCGCGGCGACGAAGTCCTGCTGTGCCTGGCGCAATGCCTGAACGATCGCGTCGACCCGTCCCGCGACTTCGTCGGCCACATCGGCGGCGATGATTTCCTGCTGGTGCTAGGCCCGGAAGACTGGCGCAAACGTTTGAACCAGTTGCTCGACGACTTCCAGAGCCAGTGCCGGCGCTTCTACCGCAGCGAGCACCTGGAAGCCGGCTGCTTCATCGCACCCAATCGCCAGGGGCAGCGCCAGGAGTTTGCGTTGTTGTCGCTGTCGATCGGCGTGGTGCATTTGCATCCACAGGCCTGTGGACAACTCGATGCGAGCCAGTTGGCCGAGATGGCATCACAGGCCAAGCACCATGCGAAGAATGTGCAGGGCTATAGCGTGCATGTGGTTGATAGCCGGGTGGTTTCGACTGTTGAAGAGCTGCTCGTTTCCGGGCATCGATAAGGGCGCTTTCCGGTTTCACTCGGATCAACGAGGCGCCGAGGAAGACTTCAGCTCTTCGAGCTTGATCGGCGCCAATGGATGCCCGGCCTTCGCCGCCATCTCCCAGAATCGCGCCGCTTCGACCGGATCGGGAGCCTTGCTCGCCGTCCCGGCCAGTGTGATCACGCCCACCTGATACGCCGCCTTGCCATCGCCCGCCAACGCCGCCAGACGCAACAAACGCACGCCCTCCTCACGAGCACCGAGGCCGACGCCTCGAAACGCCAGGATGTGCCCATAGAAGCTCTGGGCGCCGACATTGCCCAGGTTGGCCATGCGTGCGAACTGGCCTTCGAGCCAGCGCCAGCCACGTGGCTGACGGACAAACCATGACCAGTGAAACAATCGGCGCGCGAGCCAGTAACCAGCCCGCGCCTTGAGTTGTAAAAACACTCAGGCCTCGGCCGATTCCGGGTATTCGTACTCGAACACCCGCACCACTTCCGAAGCATGCCAGGACGCGGCGGCAACGCCGTCAGACGGCCCGGAAAAACGCCCGAGACGCTCGACACATTCAAAGAATCCAGTGCGCGGCAAGCGGCTGGCGCCCTGACTGATCACCAGTGAACTGCGCAATGGCTGCTCCGCCCTGGCGTCCAAGGCCGCCAGATGCTCAAGGGCCGCCGTCAGGGTCTGCATGGCCGGGGTCGGCAGCTGCAAACGTTCCAGCAATGCCCGATACGTCAACAGATGGCGCTGGCGACGCGCCTGATCCAGTTCGCCGAGCAATCCGTCCCAATGTTGACGACTGATGCGTACGCTCACGATTCATCCCTCCACCCTGGCACCGTCAATTCCCAGGCCAGGCTACGGCGAATCGCGGCGTCGGGCAGACGCTCGCCACTTTCGATCATGGCTAGGTAAGACGGGCTGATGCCTACCGTGCGGGCCAACGCCTCGATGGCGATGCCCTTCCCCTCGCGCAAACTGCGTAGTTGATCCAGACCCGGAAGTATCGCGTCTGGTGTCGCCGCCTGAGGCTTCGTGGCTTGAGGCGACGCTTGCTCTTTGATGCCCGCTGCTTTCAATAACGCCTGATACTGAGCCCATGGCAGAACCGCATATTCGGGCTCGCCTTCGCGTGTAATTATCTGAATATCCATCACTACCCCGTAGGACAACAACACTTAGCGAGTCGGCACTTTTCCCTAGAAGTGTAATCCTAACAGCGGCCAAGGTCGCGGGGGGCATCAATCTATGAACTCATCAAAATCGAATCAGTGTTTTTTCGGGCCTTGAAGTTGAAGTTGCTCGGGGGTATCAGGCAGACGCTCAACCACCGCGAGCTTCTCCGGCACCTGCCGTTTGCGCCAGGCGCGGAAGGCATTGAGCTCGTCGTCGAGCACTTTCATCAGCCATGCCAGTACCGCGATGTCATCGAGCATGCCAAATACTGGAATGAAATCCAGGATCGCATCCACCGGACTGAGGAAATACATCAGGCCCGCGACAACCGAAACCAACGCCTTGGGACTGATGGCGCGATACTCACCACGCCAATAGGCCAGGCAGAGTGCCTGCAACAGCTTCAAGTCGTCCTTGATCTTGCCCAATCGATTACCCTGGCTTGCGCCTTTACTGGCGACCGCGAACAACAGGGTTGGCAATCGACCGCGTGCCAGCAGACGTCCGGCCAGTGGCAGGAAACGAGCGAAACTCCAGGGCGTTTTCATCATTCCTCCCGTTGAAATGTTATCCACACAAATTGTGGATAACCTTGTGAACAGAGCTGCTTTTCATCGCTGTAAGCCCCGTTTTACAAGGCCCGCGTTCAGATCGGGCGTTTTTTACTCATCAAAAAAAACCCATAATTTCATTGACTTGGCGGCCTTGTGCGTCTACCGCCAACACTACTATGCCTAAGACTCCAGCCTAGAGCGTCTGTTCGTTTTGTTTACCCGTGCCGAACGCCAGATGCAACAACGCCCCGCATGAGCGAGGCGTTGTTATCGAAGCAGGCGCTGGTTACTTGGCAGCGGCGTCTTCTTTTCCCGGATCCTTGATGGCCAGCAGTTCCAGGTCGAATACCAGCACCGAGTTGGCTGGAATCGCCGGGCTTGGGCTTTGAGCGCCGTAAGCCAGGTCAGCAGGGATGTACAGCTTGTACTTCTCGCCAACGTGCATCAGTTGCAGGCCTTCGACCCAACCCGGGATCACACCGCTGACCGGCAGATCAATCGGGCTACCGCGCTCGACGGAGCTGTCGAATACGGTGCCATTGGTCAGCTTGCCGGTGTAGTGAACGGTCACTACGTCAGTCGGCTTTGGCTGAGGACCATCGGCTTTCTGCACGACTTCGTACTGCAAGCCCGAAGCGGTGGTGGTCACGCCAGCTTTCTTGGCGTTGTCTTCGAGGAATTTCTTGCCGGCAGCCGCCGACTCTTCGCTCATCTTGGCCATGCGCTCTTCGGCACGCTTTTGCAGTGCGGCGAACGCCTCGACCAGTTCTTCGTCTTTGAGCTTCTGCTCTTTCTTGCCAACGGCGTCTTCGATGCCCTGGGCTACAGCCTTGGAATCCAGGTCATCCATGCCTTCCTGAGCCAGGCTCTTGCCCATGTTCAGGCCAATGCCGTAGGAAGCTTTTTGCGCCGGAGTTTTCAGCTCTACGCTGGTCTGCGAATCACAACCCGCGAGTACCAGGCCAACCAGGGCTACCGCCGCCGCCAACCGATGCTGTTTCATGCTATTTCCTTGTTCATGCGCCTAAAGGGCAATCGAGTAAAGCCGCGAGCTTATCAGGCCGCCACGACCAATGGCTACCGGCATGAGAGCCGGAAACAATTGATAAGTTCAGGTGTTTAAACGCATTTCACAATTCGTGTCGATGAAGCTTCTTTCATCTTGTTCCGACGCAGGCTGATTCCTGAACCTACAATATCTGGCGTAATGGCCTCTTGCCCCACCCTGAGTGCTCGGGCATAACGGCATGATCATTCGACAAGGAAGTTTATTTTGCGCCTCTTCTTTCGTTTGCTGATTCTCATCGCACTACTGCTCGGGCTGGTCATCGCCGTGGTTCTCTATTACGTCGCCAACCCGAAATTGCCGGCCTGGTCGCCCGCACAACAGGTGCATTACCTGGAGCAATGGAGCGCCGCCGATCGAGATACTTATTACTTCACACCCCAGGGCACTCAGGTCAAAGGCTTGCGCTATGACTGGTTCACTGCCCTCGAACTGCCCTTCTCGCAACAACGCTTCGCCACCCCCGAATACCTCGCCCGCTTCGGTTTCCTGGTGGACCCCGGCCAGGCACCAACACCGAACAACCCCGGCAACCTCCCGGCAGGCTTTACCCGGCACCAGAACGCGGGTAGCCCGGATGTGTTTCTGGATATCACGTGCGCGGCCTGCCACACCGGTGAACTGCGCTACAAGGGTCAAGCCCTGCGTATCGACGGCGGCTCGGCGCAGCATGTGCTGCCGTCCAGTGTTCCTACGCTCAAAGGCGGCAGTTTCGGACAGGCCCTGGTGGCCAGCCTCGCCTCCACTTACTACAACCCGTGGAAATTCGAGCGCTTCGCACGCAACGTGCTTGGCCAGGACTACGAGACGCGCCACAAACAGTTGCGCAAAGATTTCAAATCTTCACTGGATACATTCCTCAAAGTGGCCTGGAACGACACCCATCGCGGGCTCTATCCGACCGAGGAAGGCCCGGGGCGCACAGACGCCTTCGGGCGCATCGCCAACGCCAGCTTCGGTGATGCGATTTCCCCCGACAACTACCGCGTGGCCAATGCCCCGGTCGATTATCCACAGCTGTGGGACATGTGGACGTTCGAATGGGTGCAGTGGAACGGCTCGGCGAAACAACCCATGGCCCGCAACATCGGCGAGGCGTTGGGCGTCGGCGCCACGCTGAACTTCTTCGACAAGAACGGCCAGCCGCTGATGGGCGATGCCCGCTATCCGTCCAGTGTCCGCGTGCGCGATCTGCACCTGATCGAAGAAACCCTGCAACGACTCTCGCCTCCGGCCTGGCCGGAAGATCTGTTGGGCGCGGTCGACAAGCCTCTGGCAGCCCAGGGGCGCACCTTGTTCGCCGAAAACTGCGCGGGTTGCCATGTACCGCGCACCAGCCAGGGCGACGGACGATACGTCCAGCACCTGAAAATGCTCCCGGTGGATTACATCGGCACTGACCCCGGCGCGGCCAACAACATCGCCGACCACCGCTTCGACCTGACAGCGCTGCAATGGAAGCAGGCCGAACTGGAAAAACTCGATGTCGAACCAAAACCCGACGAGCCTCTGGACCTGAGCAAGATGTCCGTGGCCAAGGGACTGGCCTATGTCACCGCCTATGTCCAGGACCGTGCGTATCAAGACGCCAATGTCACCCCTGTCGAGCGCCCTGAAATGGACGGTTTCGGTCTGCCAATCGGAGTGCGCGAATTGCGTTCGTACAAGGCCAGGCCATTGGCAGGTGTATGGGCGACACCGCCGTTTCTGCACAACGGTTCGGTACCGAGTATTTATCAACTGCTGTCGCCTCAGGATGAGCGTGCGACCACGTTCTATAAAGGCACTTTCGAATACGACCCGGGACACCTGGGTTACCGCACCGAAGCCTTTGCCAATGGCTTCCTGTTCGACACGCGTATCACCGGCAACCACAACGGTGGCCATGAATTCCGTGCCGGCAAACTTGGCAATGGCGTGATCGGCCGCGGGTTGCAGCCGCAAGAACGCTGGGCATTGCTGGAGTATCTGAAAGTGCTGGGCGGCCCGCTGGAGGCGCAATTGCCATGACCACTGCCTCAGTCAGGAGAACGTTCCCATGCTGATAACGCTCTGGCTGCGCCTGGGCGCCTTCCTCGCCAGGCTGTTGCTGTGGTCACTGGTCCTCGGCGTGCTGGGCTGGGCCCTGGCCAGCGCCTGGTTTGCCTGGCAGCATCGCGGGCCGGTCTCGGCGCAGGAGTTGATTGCGGACGACGAAGCGGCGATGACCCAGGACATCATCCAGACCGCCGTGCGCATCGTCGATCAGCACCGTGAAAGCACCCGCTACCTGCGCGACGCCCATGCCAAGGCCCATGGCTGTGTGAAGGCCGAGGTTCAGGTGCTGCCGGAACTGCCAGGTGAACTGCGCCAGGGTGTGTTCAGCGAGCCGGGCAAAACCTGGCAAGCGACAATGCGCCTGTCCAACGGCAATGCCTACCCGCAGTTCGACAGCATCCGCGACGCCCGGGGCATGGCGATCAAACTGTTCGATGTGCCGGGCAAGCAACTGTTGAGCGACCGGCAGGGCCGAGGCGAACAGGACTTTGTGATGTTCAACCACCCGAACTTCTTTGTCAGTAATGTCGCCGAATACCGTCAGAACGTCGCCGCCCAGGCCAACGGTAAAAAGATGATGGCCTTCTTCCCCGGCCGGGACCCACGCACCTGGCAGGTTCGCCACCTGTTCATTGCCCTGGCGACACTGGCCCCTGCCCCGTCGAGCCCGACCCAGACGACGTACTTTTCGGTTTCACCCTACAAATTCGGTGAAGCCAATGCGAAGTTCCGGGTCATGCCCGATCCCGATGGCTGCCCGGCCTACAACCTGCCGGAACAGAATCGCAAGCTGCCGAACTTTCTGCGCAATGCGCTGAACCAACAGCTGTCGACCGACCGGGTGCCTGCGTGTTTCGCTTTGCAAATCCAGCGACAGGACGCCAACAGGTACATGCCGATTGAAGACACCAGCATTGAGTGGCGCGAGAGCGATGCGCCCTTCGAGACGGTGGCGCGGATCAAGGTTCCGGCGCAGGACTTCGATACACCGGCGCTAAACCTGCAATGCGACAACCAGTCGTTCAATCCCTGGTTCGGCATCGAGGCGCACCGACCGATTGGCGGGATCAATCGCCTGCGCAAGGCCGTGTATGAAGCCGTCAGCGACTACCGGCACAGCCGTAACGCCGAACTGTAGGAGCGAGCTTGCTCGCGAAAAACCCATGGGCGCCGCAGGCTATCTGAATCTACGCGTTATCGTTAACGACCATCGGGAGCGAGAAAAGCCAAATCCCGGACAGCAAAAAGCCCGCACAAGGCGGGCTTTCTGTGGTGACCTGGCGTTCAGTGTTCCAGATTACCGAATATGGCGCAGCGGACGGGACTCGAACCCGCGACCCCCGGCGTGACAGGCCGGTATTCTAACCGACTGAACTACCGCTGCGCGTAGCGTTGAAAGTGGTGGGTGATGACGGGATCGAACCGCCGACATTCTGCTTGTAAGGCAGACGCTCTCCCAGCTGAGCTAATCACCCTTTACCTTCGTTGCGGGGCACATTATGCCACAGGTTTTTATAAAGTGTTGATTTATTTGAAGTTTTTTCAAAAAAATCTAAAAACCGGTGAAACGATGCAACCTGCAGGAACAACATACAAACTTGGAACAGAAAAAAACCCGCGTTAGCGGGTTTTTCCGTGGTGACCTGGCGTTCAGTGTTCCAGGTTACCGAATATGGCGCAGCGGACGGGACTCGAACCCGCGACCCCCGGCGTGACAGGCCGGTATTCTAACCGACTGAACTACCGCTGCGCGTAACACTGAAAACGAATGGTGGGTGATGACGGGATCGAACCGCCGACATTCTGCTTGTAAGGCAGACGCTCTCCCAGCTGAGCTAATCACCCTTCGCTTCGGTGTGGCGCGCATTCTACGGAGCGACCCAACCTCTGGCAAGCACTTTTTAAAATAATTTTCTCAGCCCTTCCAAAGGCTTAGAGAAAGGTTGGCCTATGGCACGGCGAAGACAATAATGCCCCCCTTTGTATAAAGGAGAGACTCACCCCATGTGGTTCAAAAACCTGCTTATCTATCGCCTGACCCAAGATCTGCCTGTTGATGCCGAGGCGTTGGAAACTGCACTGGCCACCAAACTGGCGCGCCCATGTGCAAGCCAGGAGTTGACCACCTACGGTTTCGTCGCGCCATTCGGCAAAGGCGAAGATGCACCACTGGTACACGTCAGCGGTGACTTCCTGCTGGTGTCCGCACGCAAGGAAGAACGTATTTTGCCGGGCAGCGTCGTGCGTGACGCCGTCAAGGAAAAGGTCGAAGAGATCGAAGCCGAGCAAATGCGCAAGGTCTATAAGAAGGAGCGCGATCAGATCAAGGATGAAATCATCCAGGCCTTCCTGCCCCGCGCCTTTATCCGCCGCTCGTCGACCTTCGCCGCCATCGCGCCGAAACAGGGCCTGATCCTGGTCAACTCGGCCAGCCCGAAACGCGCCGAAGACTTGCTGTCGACCCTGCGCGAAGTGATCGGCACCCTGCCGGTGCGCCCGCTGACCGTGAAGATGTCCCCGACCGCGACCATGACCGAGTGGGTCACCACCCAGAAAGCCGCGAACGACTTCTTTGTGCTGGACGAGTGCGAACTGCGCGACACCCACGAAGACGGCGGCATCGTGCGTTGCAAGCGCCAGGACCTGACCAGCGAAGAAATCCAGCTGCACCTGAGCACCGGCAAAGTGGTCACTCAACTGTCCCTGGCCTGGCAGGACAAACTGTCCTTCGTCCTCGACGACAAAATGGTGGTCAAGCGCCTGAAGTTCGAAGACCTGCTGCAAGACCAGGCGGAACAGGACGGCGGCGACGAAGCCCTGGGCCAACTGGACGCCAGCTTCACCCTGATGATGCTGACCTTCGGCGATTTCCTGCCGGCGTTGGTTGAAGCGCTGGGTGGCGAAGAGACTCCGCAGGGGATCTAAAAGCTTGTGATCTCAAACTGTGGGAGCGGGCTTGCTCGCGAAAGCGGAGTGTCAGTCAGTATCTATGTCGACTGACAC
>NZ_JAGYGG010000023.1:0-88818 GCF_019947335.1 Pseudomonas sp. BF-R-24 | reverse complement strand
AATCAGCATCTCCGACAGCGAATTGCTGGGGGTGCAAAACCAGCTCAACAGCCTCAAGCAGCAGGTTTCCCAGGCCAGCAATTACACCCAGCTGGAAAGCTCACAGGACCAGGTGCAAGTACTGATTCAGGAGATTGAACGCCTGTCCACATCACTGCTGCCTGGCCAGGCGCAATTGCAGGCGCAACTGAACGTGCTGGGCCCCGTGCCGCTTGACGAGAACGCACAGGTGACAACTGCAATTACCACCCAACGAGACGCCCTCGGTGAGCAAAAAAACAAGATCGACAGCCAACTCAAAACCCTGGCCGCGCTTAAAATAAGCGCCGCCGAGCTGATCACCCAGATTGCCAGCATTCGGCGCAGCTTGCTGGAAGCGGAAGTGACCCAACAGACCAGCAGTATCCTGAGCCCGAGATTCTGGTCGCCATTGTTCGCTCTTCCAATCGAGGACCGCCAACGTTTCAGCGCCCTCATCGAGCAACTCGAGGCCACGCACCGGGCCGCCTGGCAACCCGGACAACGCGGGATCACGGCCATCCTGTTGATCCTGGCCCTGCTCATATGGACCGTGGGTCGAGACCTCGCCGGCCGGGTTCTGGCGTGGCTGTGCTTTCATCGAATGCCTGCAGGCCGGCTGCGGCGCAGTTCCCTTGCGCTGGCGTCGGTGATGGCGACGGTGCTGACCGCTGGCATCGCCCTGCAACTGCTGCATTTTGCCGGGACCCGGCAACTGCCCTACCCCCCCCTGCTGGCCGACCTGGCGCAATATCTGGAAAAGCTGGCCTATACCTGCGTACTGATCACCGGATTGAGCCGCGCACTGTTGTCCACCAAACATCCTTCCTGGCGCCTGCCCGATATTGCCGATCCGGTGGCGCTGGCGATGGAGCCCTATCCGAGGTTGCTGGCCAGCCTGCTGCTGGTGCTGGTGACCCTGGTGCAGATGAGCAATGTCACCGGCATGAGCGCCGAAGTGGTGTTGTTCGGTCGGGGCATCGTGGCATTGGTCGCGGCACTGGTGATCGGTGCGCTGCTGTTGCGCGTCAGCAAGACGCGCAGAGACCTGATCGTTGCCGGAGAAGCCCCCGAAGGCGTCACCACCTTCGCCGGCCTGATTTACACGTTCACGGGCGCTGCCGTGGTGGTGTCCCTGTTCGCCCTGTTGATCGGCTACGTGACGATGGCCCGGTTCATCACCTATGAAATGGTCTGGATATTCATCATCTGCGCCGGTTTCTACCTGCTCACACAGGTCTATCAGGACACCTGCGACTACGTTTTTTCGCCCCGGCAACCCACCGGCAAGACCATCAAACAGCTGCTGGGCATCGGCAATCCGCGCCTGGAACAGATCTGCACCGTGTTATCCGGAGCCGGCCGCGCCATCCTGATACTGATTGGCCTCATTGCGCTGTTTGTCGGCGGGATCGGTACGACACTCGGGCAACTGTTCACCGGCACTGTGGCCGTACTCGGCGGTGAAGGGCTGCGCAAGCTGAACATCGTCCCGGACAATTTGATGCATGCCCTCCTGACACTGATGATCGGTGTCTACCTGATTCGCACCCTGCGCCGCTGGCTGGATCGCGAATTCCTGCCGAAAACCGAGATGGACCCGGGCATGTGCGCCTCGCTCAGCACCCTGTTCGCCAACATCGGCTACGTGTCCGTCGTCCTGCTCACGCTGGCATCGCTGGGGATCAAGTGGACCAACCTGGCCTGGATTGTCAGTGCCCTGTCAGTGGGTATCGGCTTTGGTCTTCAGGAAATCGTGAAGAACTTCATCTCCGGCCTGATCCTGCTGACCGAGCGCCCGGTGAAAGTCGGCGACCTGATCAGCATCAGCGGCGTCGAAGGCGACATCCGCCGGATCAACGTACGGGCCACGGAAATACAACTGGCCGACCGCTCGATCATGATCGTGCCCAACTCCCACCTGATTTCGCAGAACCTGCGCAACGTCACCCTCGGCGGCAGCGCCCAGGGCGTGGTGATACTCGAGTTGATGTTCCCGTTGGATATCGATCCGGAGCTGGTGCAAAACCTGCTGATGGACACCTACACCGAGCATGAATCCATTCTGGATAAACCAACGCCGTTTTTGCGCTTCAGCCAGCTGAAACCCGAAGGCATCACATTGACCATCACCGGCTATGTCGGCAGCCCACGCACGGTCGGCGCGATCAAGAGCCAGCTGCTGTTTGAAATTCTCAAGCGGTTGGGGGCCGCCGGGATTGAATTGGCGAAACCGCCTGCTGCGTGATGTGGGAGCGAGCCTGCTCGCGATGGTCGCCAACGATAACGCGAACTAACTGACAGACCGCATTATCTTGACGTTTTTCGCGAGCAGGCTCGCTCCTACAGGTTGATCAATGTGCGATACACACCGACTTGAGCTCGGTGTAAGCCTCGATCACCGCACGGCCAAACTCACGGCCCATGCCCGATTGCTTGACGCCACCGAACGGCATCGCCGGGTCGAGCAGCACGTGGGCGTTGACCCAGACCGTACCGGCCTCGATGCGAGGCACCAGGTTCATCGCTTTGCCCAGGTCATTGGTCCACAGGCTGGCGGCCAGGCCGTAGCGGTTGTCGTTGGCCAGTTCGATCACGGCGTCTTCGTCGTCGAACGGCATCACACCCAGTACCGGGCCGAACACTTCTTCGCGGGCCACGGCCATGCTGTGGTCGATGTCCGCCAGAATGGTTGGCTGCACGAAGAATCCATCACCCTCCAGCAACTCGCCGCCAGTCACCACCCGCGCACCTTGCTGGCGGGCCAGTTCGATGTGCTTGAGCACGCTTTGTTGTTGCTTGCGCGAAACCAGTGGGTTGATTGCCGCGTCGCAATTCATGCCGGCGCCAATCGGCATCGCCGAGACGGCGGCAGTCAGGGCTTCGACGAATTGGTCGTGGATCGAACGGTGCACGTAGAAGCGCGAGGCCGCTGCGCAGACCTGGCCATTGTTCAGCAAGCCGCCGAGGATCGCGCCTTGCACGGCTTTTTCGATGTCGGCATCGGCGAGCACGATCATCGGGTTCTTGCCGCCCAGTTCCAGGGAAAAGCGCGTCATGTTCTCCATGCACGCCACGCCGACACTCTTGCCCACGGCGGTGGAACCGGTGAACGACACTTTGCTCACCAGAGGATGCTGGGTCAGCACGCCGCCAACGGAAGCGCCACCACCGGTGACCACGTTGAATACTCCGGCCGGGATGCCGGCTTCCAGCGCCAGTTCAGCCAGGCGCATGGCGGTCAGCGGGGTTTCCATCGCCGGCTTGATGATCACCGCGCAACCGGTGGCCAGGGCTGGCATCAGCTTCCAGGCGGCGATCAGCAGCGGGAAGTTCCACGGCACGATGCCGACCACCACACCCACCGGCTCACGTTTGGTGAAGGCGGTGAACTTCGCACCGGGTGGCAACGGGATCGACACGTCGAAGGTCTGGCCTTCGATCTTGGTCGCCCAGCCGGACATGTAGCGCATGAACTCCACCGTGGCGTTGAGGTCCAGGGCGCGGGCCATGTTGATCGACTTGCCCTGGCTCAGGGTTTCCAACTGAGCCAGTTCTTCGGCGTGTTCTTCGACCAGGCGGGTGAAGTTCAGCAGGATGCGTTCACGGTCCGCCGGGCGCAGGCTCGACCACACGCCGGACTTGAACGCCTTGTGGGACGACTGCACGGCGCGCTCGACGAGTTCCAGCGGTGCATCCAGGGTTTCGCACAGGGTTTGCCCGGTGGCCGGGTTGACCACGGCGATGCTGTCGCCCTCGGCAAACACCCACTGGCCGTCAATGAAGCAGCCGTGACGACGTTCGAGGAATGCAGCAACCTGGGGCAGGATTTCAACGTTGCTCATAATTCACCTTTCATTCAGACGATGTGTTCAGGCGCAAATCCGGCCTGATCAGTGTTGTTCTTTGAGGAAGCACGCGACCGCCTGGCGGTCGTCGGCGGAAGCCAGGCCCATGTAGGGCATGTAGGTGCCCGGCACGAAAGCCTGGGGCTGGGTGATCAATTGCGTGATGTTCTCGGCCTGCCAGTCGACGTCTTTGTCGCGCATGGCCTGGGAGTAGCTGAAACCCGCCAGCGAGCCGGACCTGCGCCCATACACACCGAACAGGGTCGGCCCCATCATGCCGGTCGTGCCCTTGGTCACCGCGTGGCAGACGCTGCACTCAGTGGCAAACACTTCGGCACCACGGCGCGTGTCCGGTGCGCACTCGGCGGCGGACACCGCCTGAACCAGGGTGAAAGACAGCAAACCGATCACGGGCAAACGCAGCGAAGTGAACATAGGAAAACGACCTTGAAAATCCACGCGCCCGCCAGCAGGCGAACGCCAACACTAAAAATGCCGAGGCAACGGTGCTTTGGCAGGTTGGTAGGGATTGTCGGTGGTCGCCGGCACGCAGGTTTTGCCCTGCGTGCCAGTTGTGTTGGCGGTTGTGCCAGATTGCACAGGAGCTGCCTCAGGCTGCGATCTTGAACCTCTCGATATCGCAGCCTTCGGCAGCTCCTACCGGAAGGTGCACTCAATTTATGTAGTGCAGATTCGCGAGATCAGCACTTGCACTAGCACTAGCTAATCCGGTGTTGACTACTTCAGTTTTTCCAACTCTAAAAACTCGTAATCCGCTTCCGGATTCAAGCCATATTCTGACAACACCTCATCAAATTCTGCCTTTGAAATACTTTTGTAGCTTTTGAGTTTGGCCAGAGCCACCGCTAAAGATGGCGAACGCATTATTAACCTACCATCCTTCGAAACTTTCCAACTACTGGAGTTGAAATCAAGTATTTCGTAGCTTTGTATATTTAACATCATGAAGTCTCTTTGCAGGGTCAGGTATAGCATTCCTGCCATACCCACCGTCACCTTCACTGCCGCCTTGTGCCCTGAGGCCTTCGGCAATGCGCGGAGATGAGCCATATTCAAGCTCATCATCAAAACAAGGAACGAATCCAAAATTTTCGCATTTCATTATTGATTACTCGCCATTAGAGAGAACGCCACCCAATTCAGGTGAAGCATCTGTTTTTTAATAACTTTCGGAACAGAGCGCAAGAGACGATTTTTTACACGTAGGAAAATTCACTCAATACAAAAGGAGAGTTCGCACAGGGTATTCGGAAACCTTTTTGCTTATTAAAATCGTAAAAACAGCATTACACCGATAAGTTTTTTACAAGCCTTTAAAAACAAAATAAGCGTTGACTGCAAAGCGAACGATGCTGGCCTTGGCTATCTGTAGGTCGGAGTAGGAAATTTCTTTCTTTTCCCAAAGTATCTTTTTTGAATTTGCGTTTTATCTTTTTAAAAAGGCGACGAACGGCAACCTTGATGATCGGTTGCCATTGCGTGGCGGGGTCTTGACCGGACCGCTCCCAACCGTGTGCAAAAAACTGCGCAACGACCGAATCCACGCACCAAAACCTGACGTCGTGGCAACGCGACATGCAATCTGGCATGCACAACCAACTAATTGGCAAACAGGGAAAAGGGCAAACAATAGCCGCGCCTTAGTATCCGGACAGACCGCAAACCTGCGCTCAAGAACAAGAACGGATGCCACACCATGCTCAAGTCCCCCTTGCTTCGTCTCTCGACGCTCGCGCTGATGATCAGTGCCGGCAATGCCGGTGCCTATGAACTCTACGCCGATGACGACAGCCATCTGAACGCTACCCTCGAAGCCGTGTTCGGCATTTTCCACAGCCAGGAAAACTACGCCCTGTCCGGTCGCCTGAATGAAGGCAGCTCGTCGTGGCGCGAGGGCTACATCAAATACGGCTTGAGCTTCGATCAAGGCCTGGGCGGTGTGGGCACCGCGTACGGCGCGGCGAACATGCTCAGCTCCGGCACCTGGGGCGATGGCGATGCCGCCGGCTTCTCCGATGGTTCGGAACGCACCACCAAGTTCGAAGACGCCTACCTCGGCTGGCGCTCGGCCGATCTGTTCGGCGCGCTGGGCAGTGACGGCGTCGACCTGTCCTTCGGTCGCCAGAACATTGTGGTCGGTGACGGTTTCCTGATCGACGGCGACGCGCTGAACATGGGCAAAGGCCTGGCCGACGGCGAATTCAACCGGGGCGGCGCCTACTACCTGGCGGCACGCAAGGCCTTCGACGAAACCGCCGTATTGCGTCTGGGCGGCAAGGAAGGCTGGCGCAGCGACCTGATGTGGCTCAAATCCGACAACCGCGCCCAGGCCAAGACCGAAATGTACGTCGGCACCCTGGAGCACGTGGCCGAGGCCGGCACGGTCGGCCTGACCTTCATCAAGACCACCGATATCGATGAACAGTACGCCTCGCCGATCCAGCTCGAACGCGACGGCATGAAGACCTACAGCCTGCGTGCGGCGGGCAACGCCGGGGTGAAAGACCTGTTCCTGTCCGGTGAATACGCCAAGCAGGACAAACCCAACACCTCCAGCGAAGACGCCTGGTACCTGGAAGCCGGCTGGACCTTCTCCGACGCGGTCTGGACGCCTAGTGCCAGCTACCGCTACAGCCGCTTCTCGGAAGGCTACGACACCCTGTTCTACGGTTTCAGCCGTGGCTACGGCACTTGGTTCCAGGGTGAAGTGGCGGGCAACTACGCCGGGCCGTTCAACAGCAACTCGCGCATCCAGAACGTCACGCTGAAAGTTTCGCCTCTGGAGAACCTCACCGTCGGCGCGATGTACTTCAACTTCGACACCATCGACCGCAACCTGGGCAACACCGATGGCCACGAAGTCGACCTGTACGCCGAATGGCACGTCAACGACCACCTGACCGTGATGCCACTGGTGGGCATCTACCAACCGGACAAGAGCGCCGAAGACGGTGGTACCCAACTGGGTAACAACGACAAGAACGTCTACGCCCAGGTGGTGTTCGCCACCGGTTTCTAATCTCGGCCGCGGGCAGTGGCCACGCCATTGCCCGCGTGGAAAAAGGTATTTCCAATGCACAGAACATTCCTGACGATCCAGAGCAAGATCGCCCTGCTCGCCGGTCTCTGCCTGCTGTTGGTCGTCGGCTTGTTGATGGGTTTGTCGCTCTATCAGACCCACAAGAGCAGCCGGCAAGTGGCCGAGGCCAGCGGCGACATGCTCGCCAATGCGGCCAGGGAACACATGCAGGCCCTGGGCAAAGTGCAGGCGATGCAAGTGCAGCGCACCTTCATGCAGACCCACGAATACGGCCAGGGGTTATCGCGCTACTTGTTGTACCTGCGACAACTGCAGCATCAGGGCAGCCTGACTCGCCCGCAACTGCGCCAGGAACTCAGCACCCAGCTTCACCAAGCCTTGATCGACAAGCCCGACCTGCTCGGGCTTTATGTCATTTTCGAACCCGGTGGACTCGACGGTGCCGACGCAGACTTCGCCGGCCAGGCCGCCTTGGGCAGCAACGAAACCGGTCGCTTTGCGCTCTATTGGGTGCAGAGCAAACCCGGCGAGCTGCAAGCGGTCATCGGCGACGAAGGCCTGCTTGCCAACACCGAGCCCGGGCCGAGCGGCGCACCGTACAACGCCTTCTACACCTGTGCCCGCGACACCGGCCAGGCCTGTGTGCTGGAACCTTATTTCGACGAGGCCTCCGGCAGCCGCAAACTGGTGACCAGCGTTGCCTTCCCGCTGCTGGAAAACGGCAAGGTCATTGCCGTGGTGGGACTGGATATCAACCTCGCCGCCTTGCAACACAACAGCGAAGCCAGCGCCCGTGAACTGTTCGATGGCAACGGCCAGATCAGCATCGTCAGCCCCCGTGGGGTGATTTCTGCCAACAGCCAGGACGTCGGTCGCCTCGGTCAGCCGATGGACAATGCCGAAGTGATGGACAGCCTGCGTCAGGGCCAGCCAAAAGTGTTTGTCGACGCCCGGCAAATCAAGGTGCTTGAACCGCTGGCGCCGATTGCCGGAGCCGCGCCATGGGGCGTGTTGGTCGGTGTGCCGCAGAACGTGTTGCTGGCACCGGTCACTACGTTGCAGAAAGAGCTCGATGCCCAGGGCGTGCAAAGCACTGCGCTTGAACTGCTGCTCGGTGGCGGCTCGGCCCTGCTCGGCCTGTTGTTGATCTGGTACACCGCGCAACGCATCACCAGGCCGCTGCAAGTACTGACCCGGGTCATGGAAGACATCTCCCTCGGCGAAGGCGACCTGACCCGTCGCCTGCAAGTGCAATCGCGAGATGAAATCGGCCAACTGGCGACCGCCTTCAACCGCTTTGTCGAGCGCATCCACCATTCGATCCGCGAGGTGTCATCGGCGGCGTTGGGGGTGAACGAAGGCGCGCGGCGGGTGCTGGATGCTTCAAACTCGTCGATGAGCAATTTCGACGATCAATCCACCCGCACCAACAGCGTGGCGGCGGCAATCAACCAGTTGGGCGCGGCCGCGCAGGAGATCGCCCATAACGCCTCCGATGCCTCGCAACAGGCTTCGTCCGCACGGCAGCAAGCCGAGGATGGACGCCAGGTGGTGCAGCGCACGATCGAGGTGATGAACGAACTGTCCGGCAAGATCAGTGCCTCCTGCGCCAACATCGAAGTGCTCAACGACAAGACCGTGAACATCGGGCAGATCCTCGAAGTGATCAAGGGCATCTCCCAACAAACCAACCTGCTGGCGCTCAACGCAGCGATTGAAGCCGCGCGGGCGGGTGAAGCGGGTCGTGGGTTTGCGGTGGTGGCGGACGAAGTGCGAAGCCTGGCCGGACGCACCCAGGCCTCGGCGCTGGAGATCCAGCAGATGATCGAAGAACTGCAAGTGGGCGCGCGGGAGTCGGTCACCACCATGACCGAGAGCCAGCGCCACAGCGAAGAAAGCGTCACCATCGCCAACCTCGCCGGCTCCCGCCTGGGCAGCGTGACCCAGCGCATCGGCGAGATCGACAACGTCAACCAGTCCGTCGCCGCCGCCACCGAAGAACAGACCGCGGTGGTCGAGGCCCTGAATGTCGACATCACCCAGATCAACACCCTGAACCGGCAAGGCGTGGAGAATTTGCAATCGACATTGAGGGCTTGTACCGAGCTGGAGCAACAGGCCGGGCGGTTGAATCAGTTGGTGGGGAGTTTTCGGATTTGAGGATGGCTTTAGCTTGATCCATACCAACTAACGTAAACAATTAGTACATAATTACAATAAACGGCCGGACTAAAAACCGGCCGAATTATGTGTGGCTCATGGCCACTGCTTACTCCCTCCTCAATGACTAAATCACTCGTCCGCAGCAGCAAGCATAACCTCAACCATCATTGCGTAACTTTATATTACTAAATATGCAATCTCCTGCATGAAACTCAGACACATCCCCATATCTTGCGATCCGCAATAGATTGATTCAAATTCAAATTTTGTACTTTAGTAGGATTTTATTGTAAGAAAAGAAGATATTTCCTAGACGAATATTCCTACAAGCCGTTTTATTGACCCAGCTTTTAAAGAGGTCTAGCGTTGCCCATGAGGTCTAACGACTTCATCCCTGTTAAAAAATAAGAGGTTCTGATTATGCGTAAAGCAAATTTGCAAACTCGACTAACCGCCTTATCCAATAACGCGTACAACATTCTCATCACACCCGCGAAACGAAGCTCAAAACTAGCTAGCTAATTTGAGTACTATGCCGGGCGGGGGATCCCCCCGCTTGGCATATCCACACGGAGCGTGCCGAATTGAAAAATTTCAAAGTTAATGAAAATCTGACAATAACCCTAAACGACGGAATATTTGGATTATGGAACCTGCAATCCGGCGAACAATACGAAATATTCGAACGACGCTTTTTTGATAGAATTTTCGAGCTAAACGAATTAATAGATCTCCCATACACCCCAAAAGAAGAGGATGAAACTCTCATTGAGGCAGGAATACTACTAATCGGCAGACAAGCTGAAGAGTATCAGGAGCAAAAATTACTGAATGGACCCTGGGGATGGGACCTTATCTCAAAAATATTCCACTTTGGAAGTAAGCATAATTTTTCTGAAGGACCAATAACCTCCGAAAAAAATGAAGAACTCGGCTACGTAGATTTTTGTAGAAGCATCGCTAAAAACATACCGAATATCGACACAGAACGAGTGGGAAAAGAGGTACACCTTCCTTCCTACGAGAACAGCACCATTGGCTCTTACAGCTTAACCAAAGCCCTATGGGAGAGAACTACCAGTCGAAACTTCAAAAAGGAACCAGTATCACTTGAAGCTGTATCAAACATACTTTTTACAACATTCGGAAAAATCCACGGCGACTCACACAAAACAAACCTCGCGGAACGCGGAATTTTTACTGTAGGGTATCGTCGATCGTCGCCTAGCGCTGGTTGCTTACAAGCAACAGAAGCATATTTAATCGCATTACATATCACAGACCTTGAGAGGGGTGTATACCACTACAGATCTCACCAACACAAACTGACAAAACTGGAAAATGAAATAAAATTTGATTTGACTCAAACATTATGCCATCAAAGTTTTGCAATTGACGCTGGGTTTCTCATCGTATTGACTTCGCGATTTGACAAGCTCTGGTGGAAATATCCGCACTCACGAGCTTATCGATCGGCATTGATGGATATAGGGCATCTATCTCAAACATTTAACTTAGTCGCAACAGCCAGCGGCCTAAACACCTGGCTGACAGGATATTTCATCGATGATCAATTGAACAGCCTGATAAAAGTTGATGGATTCAAAGAACACTCGTTATTTGTACTGGCAGGTGGACATGGGAATTCCGACCCTCTTAGCCCTGGAGTTGCAAAACTATTGAAAGCATAACAGACATAACGAAATCTTTTTAGGCACTCATATGCACAATCGAAAAACATCTAAAGATGAATATTCAGAGCAATGCAGAAAAGAAGCCGACAAATACTTTAAAAACAACAAATTTGAGGAGGCAGTTCGACTTTACAACCTTAGCATAGAAGCAAACAGCAACAATGCAACCGCACTTAACAACCTCGCCGTATTGTTCGAAGAACTAGGCAACGACAAAGAAGCAGAGCGACTCTACAAACAAGCTTGTGCATCGCCAAAAATATCAAGCTCAGATAAACTCAAATTTATGCAGAATCTTGCAGGCATTCAGGAAAAAAATGGAACATTAAATGCAACTCTTTGGACGTATCAATCAGCTACAAAAATAGAAGGCTTTTCAAAAAACACCATTGCTTCCAATTACCTTGACTTTCTTCACGCCACACACCTGACTTCATTCGACGCTGCCGTATTTTCCAGCTTAAGCCACCTTTATAAAACCGATACAACAGATAAATACACACTAACAAAAATATATTTCTCACAACTAGCGTTAAAGCTTGAACAAATGGAAGGATCACCCCTTCAGAATACTGAACTCGCACTTGACTTCATGGAGAATGACAACATCACAATCAGTATTATTAGTGATAACCTGATCACCAACCATGTCATAGAAAAACTCATCGCAGATATAAGAAAATTTTTTCTGCTCTCTATACTCAAGGAGAATTACAAAAAACCTTATACAGCACTCCTCACTGCCATAAACAAGCAATGCAAATTGAATGGATACATTTATCCAACTGACGATAACGAATTATCCAAGGTCGAACAACTAAACAGAAAAACCCCAAAACTCCCACATTGTATTCGCGAAGACGCACAACTAATAGCTAATTCATATTCAGAAAACGCAATAACAGAAAACACACACAAACACCCTCCCTCAACTTACAAAAACTCAACATTAAATACACCACAATCTGACAAACAAGAACTTATAAGGTCATTTTATGAAGCAAACCCCTATCCGACCTGGACATCCAAACCAAGAAACACACCATCTTCACTGGATGAACTTTTCACAAGCCTGAACATAAACAACCCACCTAAAGATAATAATATTCTAGTTGCAGGTTGTGGTACGGGGAGACACGCAATTCAGCTAGCCTTGACGTATCCTCACGCAAACATCAAAGCGCTCGACATCAGCGCTACCAGTTTAGAGTACGCGGCAAAAAAAAGGGACGAATATAATATAAAAAATCTAGAGTTCATTCACGGCGATTTAAATCACCTATATTCCTTAGGTATAAAATTTAGCCTTATTGAATGCATCGGGGTCTTACATCACTTACAAAACCCTCTAAAAGGAGGCCAAGCCATTCTTTCGGCCCTTAACGAAAGGGGGATAGCAAAATTAGGCCTCTACAGCACTTCTGCCAGGATCCCAATTGCCGAACTGAAAAGCTTAGCAACGTCGAAAAAAATCACATACGAACAAAACAACCTGAAAATAATACGAAAGCTAGCAATTGCAAACTACAACTATGGAAGGATAAGTGAAATTGTAAATTCACCCGATTTTTTTAGTAGAAATGGCTGTATGGATTTGCTTTTTCACCCGCTGGAAAAAACCTTCAGTGCCACCGACATCCACGCATTCATAAAAAAACTAAAATGCCACTTTGCGGGGTTTGAAAAAGGAGGATCGGAAGGATCACCGTCATTCATAAAATTTGACAATGACACAGACTTAGAAGTCTTTTTTAACGACTGGAAATCCTTCGAAAATCTGAACCCAACTTTTTTCTGTGAAATGTATCTATTTTGGTTAAAACCTATTAGGAGGACAGAACAATGAAAATACTAGGGGTTAATACGGGCCATGACGGCCATATTTGTCTAATCGAAAATGAATCACTGATATTCAGCCATGAATCTGAAAAAAACAGCGGAATAAGATATGCGCCATTATCTCTGAGCGCTGCAATAATTAATGCCATTCAACACTATGGAGAGTTAGATGCGGTAGCTATTAGCGGATGGGCCGAGGGTATGGACCCGAGAAACTCCCCAACCGAGGGTGGGTATCTTGGACTAAACATAGAGAAAACATCTTGCAATTTTAAAGGCAAACAAATTGCCTGGGTAAACTGCAGCCATGAAATCTCGCACATCATTGCCTCCTACGCACTTTCTCCTTATGCCGACGTACAATCTTGCTATGTACTAGTTTGGGAGGGGTTCATTGGGAATTTTTATAAAATTGATACTGACATGAGGATTCAACTGATCGGAAACATCATGCAAGGACCGGGGCTACGATATGCCTTTACCTACGGCGTTGCTGACCCAACTTTCAATTTAAAAAAAGGCTATTGCAGACTTGGCGATGCCGGAAAAATGATGGCGCTGGCCGCATTTGGCAAAAGTGGCGAGCCCGACGCCGACGAATCAAGAATAATAGATTATATAATTAACTGTAAGTCTGCCATAGACACCCTCGACAAAAACAACCTAAAAGAAAGTGGCTATTATAATATCGGGGTCGATTCTGAAAAGTTTTGCAACCTGGCAAAAAAAATATCTGATCGCCTGTTCAGTGTATTTTATGAATTCATCAGCACACACATTAACGAAAGACTCCCACTATTAATATCTGGCGGCTGCGGCTTGAACTGTGAATGGAATAAAAAATGGGAAGACTGTGGATTATTCGAAGATATTTTCGTTCCTCCATGCACTAATGACACAGGTGTCGGCATTGGTGCCGCTGCAGCAGCACAGAAAATATTAACTGGTAAAACCGCACTTCAATGGTCAGTCTACTCAGGGCAACATTTTATTTTAGAGAGTTTAAACGAATCCAAATTTTTGGCCACCCCATTGATATTAACAGATGTATGTAAAGCACTATTAGAAGGCGAAGTAATTTGCTGGGTAAATGGAAACTGTGAAATTGGCCCGAGAGCACTCGGCAACCGTTCAATTATCGCGGAGCCTTTTTCAGCAAACACTACAAAAAAATTAAACTCTATAAAGCACAGAGAACATTATCGCCCTATTGCCCCAATTTGTATCGAGGAGGACGCGCTCCTTTACTTTGAGAACTGCACTCAAAGTAAATACATGCTGTCCTTCCACAACGTAATTGATAAACGACTTAAGGCCATTACCCATATCGATGGTACAGCCAGAGTGCAGACGGTCAACTACAAGGATAATCCTGGCATGTACAACCTATTATCAGAATTCAAAAAAATATCGGGAGTTAGCGTACTTTGCAACACATCACTAAACACCAAGGGAAGAGGTTTTATTAATTCATCAACAGACCTTGAGTCCTTTTGCCTGAGCAATAAAATATCTATTTTTGTAATAAACCAGACAATGTACAGCCTCAAAAGGAGCAAGCTGTGAAACCACCTCAAGTAAAAGGCTACAATTACCTATGCGGAATTCGACTTAGCAGTTCAGTCACGTTATGGGTAGATTTCATTCTAATCTTCACAGTACTCACATTTGGATTCGATGCATCACCATTAACTTTAGGATATGCAGCAGCATTATATGGGCTTCCATCCCTTTTACTAGGCCCAATTTTAGGTACTTTAGCTGACCACACAAACCCGTTCAAGTTCTTGATATTCAGCTTCGCAATCCGATTCATTATCGCTTGCTTGCTATTCGGAGCAACTACTGAAGTTTATTTTTTGACTTTTGTCTGCATGAAAGGAATATCAAATCTGGGATCCGGCGCAGCGGAAATAATCTTAACCAGAAAATTATTAACAAACAAAGCTCTTGTCGACAACATTTCACTTATTACAGTAATTGATCAATTTATAAAAGTCTGCTCGCCACTCGCAGCGGGAGTCATTGCCAGCACAACCGACAAGGCACACGGTTTTTTAATCTCCGCTGCTTTCTCACTATTCGGCATTTTCTGTGTGACCATGCTTTCATTACGTACTCGAGATAAAAAAATACATCAGGTGGAAAAACGAACGCTAGGCAATCTCCAGGCTCTAAGAGTATTGCTCAAAAGCGGTCCATCTACGCAATTATTTTTTATTTGCGCCTTGATTCAATCAGCGGTGCTGGGGTGTTACGACTCCCTTCTCAGTCTGTTCTTAAAGGAGGTCGGCTTTGAAGCTTACGTATTTGGAGCAATCGTTAGTTCAACAGCTCTTGGTGGAATCCTGGCTGGTTTATGCTTCAAACTTGTCTACCCTAGCAAGATTTATTTTTGTTCCACACTTTCCATTTTTACGTTTGGGCTGATGATAGCCGTAGCAGGACTGTTCGAAAAACCAGAATCCACATCAATATTTCTGACATTAACGTCTTTATTTTTTGTCGCCGGCTTTACGTATGGACTAACTTCTTTAGGGTTTGGTGTAAGCCTACAAAAATACTGTCCTGCATCTAATCTTGGAACAGTTTCAGCGACGGCACGGAGTTTAACTTTATTATTCATGATAGCTGGCCCGATTTTTGGTGCTTGGCTTTCTACACTCATTTCAATCAGCGGGGTATTTATTCTCTCGGGGGGCATTGCGATTGTTTCCGGCGGGTTACTCCACTTTAAATATCGTGATGTTTTCAATTTAGAAGCAATTCGTATATCCGAAGAATAACGTGTTGCGAACCGGCACTGAATGACGGTAAGGGATGGAGGAGTGATAACCTTTGCTCCCACAGGCAATTTCCTCACCACCCAATCTGGCACCCACAGCCAACGACATGGCATGCACACAAACATGCCGCTGCGCCCCCCCCCGCTCGTAATATCGAAGCGCAAAGCAACGCTGAACCCCTTCATTTCTCACTAAAACAATAATTCGGCCTTCGGGTCGTGGGAGACTTCTGTGCCTAAGAAAAGTGTGCTGGGCTGGCCAAAGATTGCCCGCCTTGGAATTGCGTTGGTGGTGGCCGAGCAGTTTTCCGGCTGGATCTTCGGGCTGGCGACCGGTGGCTGGCTGAACATGCTCGTCGCCACGTTGTTGATGGCCCTGCTCTGCGGCAGCCTGGCCTTGTGCGTGGTGGAACTGTCCACGGCGTTGCCGAACTGGACGCACTCAAACATCAGCGCTGGAGATCCAGCAGATGATCGAAGAGCTGCAAGTGGGCGCGCGGGAGTCGGTCACCACCATGACCGAGAGCCAGCGCCACAGCGAAGAAAGCGTCACCATCGCCAACCTCGCCGGCTCCCGCCTTGGCAGCGTGACCCAGCGCATCGGCGAGATCGACAACGTCAACCAGTCCGTCGCCGCCGCCACCGAAGAACAAACCGCGGTGGTCGAGGCCCTGAATGTCGACATCACCCAGATCAACACCCTGAACCGGCAAGGCGTGGAGAATTTGCAATCGACATTGAGGGCTTGTACCGAGCTGGAGCAACAGGCGGCGCGGTTGAATCAGTTGGTGGGGAGTTTTCGGATCTGAGATTTTGGTTGCCTGATATGCTGCCATCGCGAGCAAGCTCGCTCCCACATTTGGATTTCTGCCGCACACAAAATCCGTGTACAACCCAGATCCCCTGTGGGAGCGGGCTTGCTCGCGAAGAGGCCATCACATCCAACATCTCCACTGACTGACACTCCGCCTTCGCGAGCAAGCCCGCTCCCACATTTGGATTTCTGCCGTGCACAAAATCCGTGTACACCGCAGATCCCCTGTGGGAGCGGGCTTGCTCGCGAAGAGGCCATCACATCCAACATCTCCACTGGCTGACACTCCGCCTTCGCGAGCAAGCCCGCTCCCACATTTGGATTTCTGCCGTGCACAAAATCCGTGTACACCTCAGCTCCCCTGTGGGAGCGGGCTTGCTCGCGAAGAGGCCATCACATCCAACATCTCCACTGACTGACACTCCGCCTTCGCGAGCAAGCCCGCTCCCACATTTGGATTTCTGCCGCACACAAAATCCGTGTACACCTCAGCTCCCCTGTGGGAGCGGGCTTGCTCGCGAAGAGGCCATCACATCCAACATCTCCACTGACTGACACCCCGCTTTCGCGAGCAAGCCCGCTCCCACATTTGGATTTCTGCCGCACACAAAATCCGTGTACACCGCAGATCCCCTGTGGGAGCGAGCCTGCTCGCGAAGAGGCCGTTAAATATTGCGAAGATCCATCCTGTAACCCGCCCCCGGCGCACCTTCATGAAGTGCCACCTGAATTTTCGAATACAAGGCATTCGCCTCAGCGGTGGTGATTGATCGCGAACAATCACGCAGTACAACACGTAGCAGCACATTCTCCTGCCCCGGCAACAATCCGAGGCGATCGATGGCCTGCAGTGGCAGTTCCGTGAACGCCCAGCGCCCTTTGATTTGCATTTCCTCGATCCAATCCGAACAATCGCCAGCGGCCTGCAACATCCTTTCAGTCAACACTTCTTCGCTGAGCCCCGGCGTTACCGCTAACGAAAGATCACGAGTAATCGACGGCAACCGAGAGACGACGCTCCACGGATTCAAATCATGCATCTGTGCCTGTACTCGTTCGTTCTGATCACGCAGCAAACGAATATCGGGGATGCCTTTTCGCAGCATCGTCAAACGATCCAACCCCATTCCCAGCGCCAGTCCTCCATGGCGCAAAGGATCGATCTTCAGTCGCTCCAACAATGATTTGGCAATTCGACCACATTCCAGAACCTCTACCGGGACGCCGTCATTCAACACATTCACTTCGATCCCGCCTTCGGTGTAATGATGCGCGCTGTTGCTGGAGATCCAGGGCTTGTCCGGCACGGCTGAACCGAGAATATCGGTGACCAGACGCAACAAGTGTTCATGTGTCGCCAGATCAGGATCACCCAGTACCCAGATATCCATCTGATGCGGCTGCGCGCAATGCCAACGGTCCCGGCTGTCGCGACGGAAAGTGATGCCAGGCGCAGCCAATAATATTGACTGCCCCGGTTGTCGTAGCTTGGCCGCTCGCTGAAGCGCTGCTGGAATTTGACTGGTGGTTTGCGTTCGCAGCAACGAACACTCATCGACCCAGCGGGTGTGTGCACTTCCGAGGGTGATTTCTGCTGGGTCATAACCGAGCAATCCGTAGTTTTCCTCTGCGGACACAATTCTCGGGCCCGTTTGCACTTGCGCTTGGGGCCAGCCTTTATCCGTTAACCCCTGAAGCACCTCCTTCAGTAATAATCGAATCGCGTGATCGGGTGCAGCGGGTTCTGTTAGATCAGCCAGTAGAAGGGCTTGTTTAAGTCCTATGTCCGTAACGGTTCGCTTTGAAGACGTCTCCATACTTTTTCTGCCCTGAATTCCGGATACACGGTATCGGCACAGTACACAGGCATTGACAGGTATAGCCGCAGCGCCAGAAAAATCAGATCGAACTGACAGCCGTGTCTTACCCTGCATATGGAACACAGAAGTCTCACCCAATCTGGCACCCACAACCAATGACATGGCATGCGCACACAGCTGCCGCGCCGCCCCCCGGGCGTAGTATCGAACCCGACCTCGGGGCACAACCCGCTCCAGGGCGCCCTGCAAAGCAACGCTGAACCCCTCCATTTCTCACTAACAACAATAAATCGACCCTCGGGTCGCGGGAGATTTCTGTGCTCAAGAAAAGTGCGCTGGGCTGGCCAAAGATTGCCGGCCTCGGAATTGCGTTGGTGGTGGCCGGGCAGTTTTCCGGCTGGAACTTCGGGCTGGCGGCCGGTGGCTGGCTGAACATGCTGATCGCTACGTTGTTGATGGCCCTGCTCTGCGGCGGCCTGGCGTTGTGCGTGGCGGAAATGTCCACCGCGCTGCCCAGTGCTGGCGGTGTATTCGTCTATGCGCAAAGTGCGTTCGGGCCGTTCGTGGGTTACCTCGTTGGCGTGGCCTGTGCCCTGGCTTTGACCATCGGCACCGGTGCAGCCGCGACCTTTATCTGCGCCTATACCGAATCAATTTTCGGCCTCGGTGGCTGGCCGGTGAAGATCGCCCTGTTCACGGTGATCATCGGCATCCACATGCGCGGTGTCGGTGAGGCCATGGGCCTGACGTTCATTGCCGGCGTGATCGCCGTCGTCGCCCTGCTCACGTTTGGCGTGGCCATGGCGCCCCATGTCGAGTTGGCCAATTTGCTGAAGTTGCCCGCCAGCGTCGCAACACCGGTCAGCCTTGGCGGTATCTTCGCCTGCGTGCCATTCGCCATCTGGCTGTTCATCACCGTTGAGCAAACCGGCTCGGCCGCCGAGGAGGCGCACAATCCCGGTCGCACCATGCCCCGCGGCATTCT
Organism: Pseudomonas sp. BF-R-24; assembly: GCF_019947335.1. Lineage (NCBI taxonomy): Bacteria > Pseudomonadati > Pseudomonadota > Gammaproteobacteria > Pseudomonadales > Pseudomonadaceae > Pseudomonas > Pseudomonas sp. BF-R-24. The sequence goes on along the minus strand of NZ_JAGYGG010000023.1, from coordinate 69,791 downwards.
GGCGGCCATTGGCACGTTGCTGGTGACCGCGCTGGTGGTGCTGGTATGCGCACCGGGTGCCGGTGGTGTCGAGCTCGTCGGTTCGGCAGGTGATCCGCTGTATGCCGCGATGTCCAGCAACAGCGCCTTCGGTGAAGGTTCATGGCTGGCCAGGGTGATTGGCTGCGGCGCGGTGTTCGGCCTGATCGCGACCTTCTTCTCGCTGGTCTACGCCGCGTCCCGGCAACTGTTCGCCATGGCCCGCGACGGCTTGTTCCCGCAATGGCTGGGCAAGACCGGCAAGCGCGGCACGCCCTACCCGGCGCTGCTGCTGATCGGTGCCATCGGCCTGCCGCTGTCCGAGGTCGATCCGGCCACGGTGATGCTCGCGGTCGTGTTGCTGCTCAACGTTTGCTACCTGTTCATTTTCGGCGCGTACCTGCACATCAAACGCAACCAACCGGACCTGCCACGGCCGTTCACCCTGGTCGGCGGCAAACTGGTTGCCTGGCTCGGCCTGGCCCTGACGCTGGTGGTGATCGCCGCCTGCTTCCAGCTCGACATGCTGATGCTGATCGCCCTCGCCGTGACCTTCACCCTGTGCATTTTCAATTACCTGTTGCGCAACCGTCGCGCCACCGTCATCGAGGTTCCAGACCATGCCTGAAGACACTCTGCTGCAACGCCGCCATCGCGTGCTCGGCAGCGCCTCGCCGCTGTTCTACGACAAGCCCTTGCATCTGGTGCGTGGCGAAGGCGTCTGGCTGTTCGACGTCGACGGTCGCCGCTACCTCGACGTCTACAACAACGTGCCCTGCGTCGGTCACTGTAACCCCCATGTGACCGAGGCCATGCACCGCCAGGCCACCACGCTGAACATCCACACCCGCTACCTGGATGAACACGTGGTGCGCTACGCCGAGCGCCTGACCGCGACCTTCGCCACGCCGCTGGACACCGCCATGTTCACCTGCACCGGCAGCGAAGCCAACGAACTTGCGCTGCGCCTGGCGCGCTTTGCCAGTGGCGGCACCGGCATCATCGTCAGCGACTACAACTACCACGGCAACTCGGCATCGCTGGCCGAAGTCACCACCGCCCTGCCCTCGCCGGAACCCTTCGCCGCCCATGCCCGGGCCGTGCCGATTCCGTGCCTGTACCACGCACCGGCCGGCACCACCGAAGCGCAACTGGCCGAGCAGTACGCGGCCAACATCGCGGCGGCGATTGCCTCGATGCAAGCCCAGGGCATTCGCCCCGCCGCGCTGCTGATCGACACCCTGTTCGCCAACGAAGGGCTGCCACGGGTACCGGCCAGCTTCGTCAACAAGGCGGCAGCGCTGATCCGTGCAGCAGGCGGATTGTTCATCGCCGATGAAGTGCAGTCCGGTTTCGGTCGTACCGGCGATCACCTGTGGGGCCATCAGGCCCACGGCGTGGTGCCGGATATCGTCACCCTTGGTAAACCGATGGGTAACGGCTATCCACTGGCCGGGTTGATCACCCACAAGGCGCTGGTCGAATCCTTCGGCCGCCACGCCATGTACTTCAACACCTTCGGCGGTTCGCCGGTCGCGGCAGCGGTTGGCATGGCGGTGCTGGATGTGATCGAGCAACAGCAACTGCTCAAGAATGCGCAAAACGTCGGCGCTTATGTGCAGCAGCGCTTGCAGGAGCTTGCCAACAAACACTCGATCATCGGCGACGTGCGCGGCAAGGGTCTGTTCTTCGCCATGGAGCTGGTACGTGATCACGCCAGCAAGGAACCGGCCGGACTGGAGGCGCGCAAGGTGGTCAACGACATGCGCGAGAACGGCGTGCTGATCAGCAAGATCGGCGCTGGCGACAACATTCTCAAGCTGCGCCCGCCGCTGGTATTCAGCCGCGACCACGCGGACTTGTTCGTCGACACACTGGACAGCGCCCTGAGCGCGATTTGAGGCCCTGCCATGACTGAATTCCACACCCTGCCCCATGACCAGCAAGTAACCCGTCTGCACGAACTGGCGCGCCATGCCCTGCAACAGTGGGAAGGCGAATTCGCCGACATTGAACTGGTGAAGTTCCGCGAGAACGCAGTGTTCTCGGCCCGCCGTCACGACGGTCAGCGGGTGGCCCTGCGCATCCATCGCAATGGTTATCACTGCGAGGCCGCACTGCGTTCCGAGCTGCAATGGATGGAAGCCCTGGCCAGCGCAGGTATTACCGTGCCGCAGATTATCCGCGCACAGAATGAAAGCCATCTGATCGAAGTCACCCACCATGCCATCGGCGAGGCACGTCACATCGACATGCTCGCCTGGCTGCCCGGTGCCACCGCCGGTACTTCCGAGGCGGGTGTGCAGGCCGATACGGAGATCGATTTCCTGTTCAACGAGGCGGGGGCGATTGCCGCGCGCATCCACCTGCATTCGGCGGAATGGCAACAACCGGACGAGTTTGTCCGGCATGCCTGGGATGAAGAAGGCCTGATCGGCGCCAATCCGTTCTGGGGGCGTTTCTGGGAGCTGGAGCAGCTGAGCGACGAGCAACGGGATCTGCTGCAACAGGCCCGGCGTACGGCGCGCAAGGACTTGCGCCAGTACGGTCGGCACCTGGGCAACTTCGGCATGATTCACGCGGATCTGGTGCCAGAGAACCTGCTGATCGAGGGCCCGCAACTGCGCCTGATCGACTTCGACGATGCCGGGTTTGGCTGGCACATGTTCGAGTTGGCCACGGCGCTGTACTTCTGTCTGGACGACCCGCGTCATGAGCAGATCAAGACGGCGCTGCTCGACGGCTACAACGCGGTCAAGCCGCTGACCGAGGCGGATCGCAAGACACTGGCGTTGTTCCTGATGCTGCGTGGCACCACCTACCTGGGCTGGATTCACACCCGCCAGGGCACGCCGACAGCGATTGAAATGGCGCCGATGTTGATTGAGCGGGCTTGCTTGTTGGCTCGGGAATATTTGCAGGCCTGATACACCGCATTCGCGAGCAAGCCCGCTCCCACAATGGATCTCCAGTGAACACAAATCCTGTGTACGACACTGATCAAAGTGTGGGAGCGGGCTTGCTCGCGAAGAGGCCCTCACAGCCAACATCAGTGATGGCTGACACGCTGCTTTCGCGGGCAACCCGGATCAGGCTCAAGACGGATCGAGACGATCCAGCGCCCTATTCACCGCCAACTCCCCCAGCATGATGACTTGCGCGATGCCCAGCAGGGTGTTGCGGTGCGTGCCTTGCAGAAAACCCGCCAGATCGTTGGCCATGACACTCGCCGAGGCCAGCGATTCGCAGGCGTGGGCCAGCAGGGTTTCGGTGTCGATGTCGGGGTTGATGGTGAACAATGTGGAGGGTTTGTGCGAGGTGGCCATGATGTGAGCGGCCGGGTTGGGGCAGGAATCGTTGTCTGGTGGATCAGGCGTAACCTTGAACATGATGTTCTTTTCCGTTGTGATGCAGCCACGCCGTCGCTGCTAAACGAGGGGGTGGCGGCTGTACGCAGGTTAGCAGACCGGGGAAAAGAAGAAAGCCGGCGCGCCCAAGGACGCCCTACGCACAGCCACCATCAAATGCAGGTATGGAATACCTGCCTGACGGACACTCGTACGACCTTCAAATACCACGGGCTGCTAAACCCGATCACTGGGAATCAGTGACGCGGACCAAGTTACCGATGGCCTCCAGGGCGCACAAGCCGGCGGATTCTGGCGTAGCTGTAGGCAATGACGCAAGGCGTTGTGGCTTGCAGGAAGTTACTCCTACAGCCGTTAAACATGCATTTCAGATTGATACCGCTTTCGCGAGCAAGCCCGCTCCCACAGGGGGGCTTCGTCGTACACAGTATTTGTGTTCACCGAAGATCTCCCTGTGGGAGCGGGCTTGCTCGCGAAGAACGATAACGCGGTCTATATCAAGCCGCGCTGGCATGCTCAACGCGATGAAACAACCGGTTGAAATACACCAGGCTGTCGCGTGGCTCGCGCACGCCCACCTTCGTCAGTTCCACGAACATCACCGAATGCGACCCCACTTCCTTGCACTCGCTGATCCGCCCTTCGAGCTGCACCAGGGCATCGCGCAGCACCGGCACATCGGCCGCGCCGTCGTCCCACAGGTCCCAGGCAAAACGCTCGGCCATCGGCACCTGGGTCATGCCGGCGAAATGACGGGCCAGTTCTTCCTGCTCGCCACACAGCACGTTGACACACAGATGGCCGTTGGTGCGGAACACGTCGTGGGTGGCGCTGTTGCGGTTGACGCACACCAGCACGGTGGGTGGCGAGTCGGTCACCGAGCACACGGCGCTGGCGGTGATGCCGCAACGACCGCCAGGGCCGTTGGTGGTGATGATGTTCACCGCGGCAGGCAGCTGCGCCATGGCGTTGCGAAAGTCGATTTGCTGCTGGCTCAGGTCGGCCATGTCGATGCCCCTTCCTTCAGGAGGACCGCTATCTTGCGGCCCGTAGGTGATGGAACAAGACTAAGGCTGCGGGCGCGCCGCAACCATTCTGACGATCCCCATGGCAGGGTTGGGTTTCCGCTAGTCGACTAGGTGGTTTCTTTATCGCAAGGGCCGGCCACAGTGGGTATTCTGCATACTGGCTCCACAAAGATGAGCCAATGCGTGCCGCACATTCCCGTGCGAAAACAATAATTAGAAAACTTCGTGGCAGCCCCGATGGAAATCCGAAAACCGATTGTTTATATCGTTGACGACGACAAGGACCTGCGAACCTCACTGGCCTGGTTGCTGGAGTCGGTGAGCGTGCAGGCGCAGTGCTTTGCCGGCGCCGAAGAGTTCCTCAGCCAGTACGACCCCAAGCAGCCCGCCTGCCTGGTGCTCGACGTGCGCATGCCGGAGACCAGCGGTTTCCAGTTGCAGGAAATCCTCAACCAGCGCGGCAGCACCCTGCCGACCATTTTCGTCTCGGCCCATGGCGATATTCCGATGTCGGTCACGGCGATGAAGAACGGCGCGCTGGATTTCGTTGAGAAGCCCTACAACCCGCAGCAGATGATCGACCGCATCCAGGCCGCGCTGAAGACCGCCGTGCACGCCCAGGCCGATCAGCAGCAGCGTCAGAACCTGCAAGGCAAGCTGGCACTGCTGACCAGCCGTGAGCGGGAAGTGTTGATGCTGGTGATCGATGGCAAGGCCAGCAAGGTGATTGCCCGGGAGCTCAACATCAGCGTGAAGACCGTTGATGTGCACCGCACCAAGATCAAGGAAAAGATGGGTGTGTCCAGCATCGCCATGCTGGTGCGCGAGGTGCTGCATTTACCGACTGAAGAGCCGGTGCGGCACTGAGTTATCTGCGGTGGTCATGAGACCGCTTTCGCGAGCAAGCCCGCTCCCACATTGGATCTGCGTCGTACACAGAGCCAATGTGGGAGCGGGCTTGCTCGCGAAGGGGCCAGCAAATACAACATCAATTGTGGCTATACCGCTTGCGATAAGCCCCTGGCGACACACCAAAGCGCGATTTGAACGCCGACGAGAAGTAGCTCGAATCCGAGAAGCCCCAGGCATAACACAGTGCCGATAGCTTCTGCTCGACATCGGCGCGGCGCAGGTTTTCGGCGCAGAAATCCAGGCGGCGGTGCTTGATGTATTGCGCCACCACCAGGCCGCGCTTGGAGAACATCCGGTACAGGCCGCGCACGGAAATCCCGACTTCACGGGCGATCAGCTCGGGGCACAGTTCTTCGTCGCTGAGGTGGGCGTCGATGAAGGCGATGATCTTGCGGAACTGCCGCTCATGGGCGTCTGCACCGCCGTCCCGGGCGCTGATGCCCGGCAGCAACAGGCTGGCCAGGGCATCGAGCACGGCCTCGCTTTCCTGCATGTCCAGCCCTTCCTGCTGGCGGGTGTCCAGCACCAGCTTGTTGGCCATCGCCGCCAGGGGGCTGCCGGCCGCGATGCGCGTGGCGCAGTTGACGGTATTCAAGTGCGAACCCCGCTCGACCACCTGGCGCGGAAGAATCAGCGACAGCTGTCGGCAATCGTCGTTGTAGATCATGTCGCTCGGACGGCTGGCGTCGATCAGGGCAATGTCGCCACAGCCCAGTTGCGCGCGGTTGTCGCCCTGCTCCAGTTGCGAGCTGCCGCGCATCTGGAACACCGCGTAGTAGTGGCCGTCGCTGCTGGTGCTGACGTCCTTGCTGGTGCGGTACAAATGCACGTGCGCCATGTCGACCACACTCAGGTTGATCGCACCGCTGCGAAATTCCGCCAGTTCGCCGTAGAAATCGGTGTCCAGCGCCCGGGCATCGAAACGCCCACAGGCCTGGTTCACCTGGCTCAACCAACTTTCGAACGCCTCGTTGCGCACCGTCGATGCTGTAATCATGTCCGCAAAGCCTCACGTTTTTGTTGTTATTTTTCGACCGCTTCATCGAGCGGTTCGTCAAAACGGTTATTTCTGTAGCCATCTCCTCCTTCGACGGCCGCCGGGCGCCCATTCAACAGGCTCCGGCCCAAGCTTTCCAGTCGACCTACGGGTTAAATGTCCAATACCAGACGAGCGGAAAGCGCCCGTGATACACACGCGCAAATCTGCTTGTTGGACGCCTTTTCCTTGTTCGACAGGCAGTTGTCGCGGTGCTCCGGCACGCCGTCCAGTACCTCGACGATGCAGGTGCCGCAGATGCCTTCGCGGCACTCGGTGTCGATATCGCAACCGTGGGCCTGAAGTACGTCGACCAGGCTGGCGTTTGCCGGCACTTGCAGCACCACGCCGGAACTGGCCAGCTCCACCTCGAACGTGCCGGCCGGGGCGCTGTTGGCGGCCGGGTCTGCGGCAAAGTGTTCAAGGTGAATCGAATCGTCAGAGCGACTGCGGGACGCTACTTCCACCACTTTGTTCATGAAAGGTGCCGGGCCGCAGGTGTAGACGTGGGCGGCGCTGCCGGCATGCGCCAGGCATTCGCTCAACGCGCCGTCCAGATCCGCCGGCTCCACGCCGTAATGAAATTCCACGTGGTCGGCGAATTTCGTCGCCAACAGCTCTGTAAACGCTGCGTACTGCGCCGAACGGGCGAAGTAATGCAAACGATACGGCTGGCCGCTTTCCGCCAGTCGATAAGCCATGCTCAACAGCGGCGTCACGCCGATACCGGCGGCGAACAGCACGTGTTCGCGGCCACTGTCATCGAGACGGAACAGGTTGCGCGGCGCGCCCATTTCCAGCTCCATGCCCTCTTCCACTTGCTCGTGCAGCGCCAGCGAACCACCGCGCGACTGCGCTTCTTTCTTCACCGCCACCAGATACGCACGGCGGTCCTGCGGCGGGCTGCACAGCGAATACTGACGGGTCACCCCGGTCGGCCCGGTGAGGTCGACGTGGGCACCCGGTTCATAGGTGTCGAGCGGCTGGCCGTCACTGCGCACGAGGCGAAAGGAACGGATATCCAGCGCTTCGTCGACGATCCTTTCGATCTTCACCTTCATCATTGCATCACCTGAATACTGTTGTTTTGGTTTACTGCACCTTGTAGGAGCGAGCCTGCTCGCGATGAACCTGAGAACAACACGGGGTGTCAGGTTTCCAGCGTCATCGTTGACGATCATCGCGAGTGAGCTCGCCCCTACAGGGTGGGGGCATTTTTCTGCAGCTCAGCGCATGAACAGGCCGCCGTTGATGTCCAGGCACGCTCCGGTTACGGAGGTGGCGTGATCGGCGATCAACAGCAACACGCTGTCGGCGATGAACGTTGGGTCACCGAGGGTGCCGGCCGGGATCATTTTCAGGATCTGTTCCAGACGCTCCGGAGCCACGGTTTCGCGTACCACCGGCAAGTCCAGCGGACCTGGCGAGATGCTGTTGACCGTCACGCCCTGGGGCGCCAGTTCACGGGCGAAGACCTTGGTCAGGGTCGCCACGCCCCCCTTGGCCGCCGCGTAATGCGCACCGGTGGCGGTGCCGCCGTTCTGCCCGGCCAGGGACGCAATGTTGACGATGCGACCGAAGCCGCGCTCGGCAAAGTGCGCGCCGAATACCTGGCAGGCCACGAAGGTGCCGCGCAGGTTGATCGCCATCGACTCGTCGAATTCTTCTGGTGTGATGTCCATCAGCGCGGCGACTTTCGACACACCGGCGTTGTTCACCAGAATGTCGGTGCCGCCCCAGCGCTCGGCGAGCACATCGCGGGCACGTTGAAAGTCGGCCTTGCTGCGCACATCCAGTTCAATGGCCACGGCGCTGGCGCCGCTGCCATCGAGTTCCAAAGCCAGTTGCTGCACGCCATCGAGGCGCACATCCGCCAGGCCGACGCGATAACCGGCTGCGTGCAGACGGCGGGCGATGCATTCGCCCAGTCCGCGCGAGGCACCCGTTACGAGGGCTACTCGACTCATGATGTTGCCCTCACAAAAGGAAGCCGAGCGCGCTCAGGCTGTCGGTGGAGTTGATCAGGCGCACCACTTTTCGCTCCAGGGTCGGCACGCCGTCGGTGAAGCGGATACGGTGGTTCAGGTCGGCCACGAACGGCGTGTGCACGCCGCGTTTGTAGGCGTACAGCAGCTGCGCCGAATTGACTTCGACGATGTCGCCGGCCGCTTCCACCAGGCGGAAACGCGAGATCGTGCGGATGGTTTTAGCCGCGTCCACCGCCGACGGCGAGTAGCCGGCGGTCAGGCGTTCGATGCGCAGGTCACGCATGCGCGCATCGTCGTAGGCGTAGTTGAGGGTCGCTTCGAAATCTTCGGTGTCCGGGTCGATCGGCACGATGTACTTGCCGCTTTCGCTCCACAAGGTTGCCCATTCGGCGTAGTTCTTGTGGTCGAGCAGTTCGGCTTCGCGCCAGATGAACTCGATGGCCTGGGCCAAGGGACCTGCAAAACCGTTCAGGGTGTCGTGATTGCTCATTGGCTCATCATCCTTTTCCACATGTCGTAGGCACCGCGCATGCCGCCTTCGTCGGTGGCGTGGCTGACCTTGTCGCCGTTTTCAGCGGTGATTTCGCGGTTCAGGCCGCGGTTGACCAGAATTGGGGCATCGACGCCGGCGTACGAGCCGCGCTGCACGCGGTCCCAGGCTTCGGCATCGTCAGGGCTGCCGAAACCGAACGGGCCCTGGAAGTGTTCGTGGATGCGCATGCGTTCGCGGTTGGCGACTTCCGGGCCGCCGTCCATGCCGAGGGCCACGTGGCGGATCTCGGTTTCGGTGACCGACACCGGGCGCAGCACGCGGAAGAACGACATCGACATCGCCACGTTGGGGAACAGGTTCAGGTTGAAACCGGCGCCGTGCAGCGAGCGCACGATGCGACGGACCTGATCGGCCGGCAGGGTCTTCGACAGTTCTTCGGTCACATGGGCGAAGCGCTCCTGCAACTGCTCGGTGCCGTCGTCGTGATCGAGGTCGACGTGCTCCGGCACCATCACCATCACGCTGTGGCCGTTGCCCAGGGAGTGGGTCACGGCTTGTTCGTCGGTCATGAACGAGAGCATTTCCGAGGTTTCTTCATCCACCGACGACATGAACGACTTGTGCACGATCGGGAAGTGGTAACCGTCGGTGGTGTTTTCCAGCTGGATCTTCCAGTTGCCCTTGAAGCTGAACTTGTGTTCGCCCTGGGTCTTGATCGGGTAGCCGGCGCCCTGCTTCATGAACAGGTCCATCCAGTGTTTCGCGCCGCCGAGGAAGTCTTCCAGCGGTTCGATCTCGTCGTTGTAGCTGGCGAACACCATGCCGGCGTAGCTTTCGACGCGCAGGCTGGTCAGCGGCAATTCCGACTTTTCCAGAATGCCTTCGTAGCCGTCCGGATACGGCAGCGCACGCAGCTTGCCGTCCAGGCCATAGGACCAGCTGTGGTACGGGCAGGTGAAACCGGTGGCGTTGCCCTTGTGCTTCTCGCACACGGTGGCGCCACGGTGGCGGCAACGGTTTTCCAGCACGTTGATGTTGTTCTTCTTGTCGCGCACCACAATCACCGGGCGGCGGCCGATGGTGGCGGTCTTGAAGTCGCCGCTATTGCGCACTTCGCTTTCGTGGGCAACCCACACCCAGGTGCGGTAGAAAATCTTGTCCAGCTCGGCTTCGAACAGCGCCGGGTCGTTGTACAGCGAGACGTCGACGCGGTCGTGCCGGACCAGGTCTTCGGGGCTTTTCGACGTTGCGATCAGCTGATATTCATGAGTGCTCATGCGGTTCTCCTCATGGCTTCTTTTTATGATTGAGTGGTAGAGGCTTGCAGCTGCGCACCAAAGGCGCAGACCAGTTCGTCCTGACCTTTGCGGCCAACGATTTGCAGGCCGACTTTCAGCCCGCCGCAATCGAGTTCCACCGGCACCGTCAGCGCGGGGTGACCACTGAGGTTGAAAGGCCGCACCAGCGGGGTCATGCCGGCCACGGCCTTGCTGCCGGCGCGGGCTTCGCTGAGGGTTGGCGGCAGGGTCGGCAGTGTCGGCAACAGCAACACGGCGAAGTCTTCCAGCGCTGCATCCACCTGTTGGGTGAACCGCGTGCGCACGGCGCAGGCATCGGCCAGCTCTTCGCGCGTGGTGCGGCTGGCCGCCAGCAAGCGTGTTTCCACATCGGCGCCGATCAGGCCCTTGCCGGTCAGGTGGCCGAACGCCGCCCAGTTTTCGAAATTGATCACGGTCAGGCCGGCGGCAAATGCTGCTTCGAATTCGCTCAGGTGCAGGTTGCTGCGACGCCATCCGGCGCGGTCCGCGGCGGCACCCAGGCCGGCTTGCAGGTGCGAATCACAGGCCACCTCGAGAAAGCCGACCCTGGCGCCGTCGCCTGGCAGCCCTTGAGCGGTAAAGCCCGGGCAGATCACCTGCATCGCGGCGATCAGGTCGTCCATGCTTTTGGCGAACGGCCCGACGCAATCGAGGCTCGATTCCAGTGGATGCGCACCGACACGGCTGACCCGGCCGTAAGTCGGCTTGAGCCCGGCAATCCCGCAGCACGCTGCCGGCACCCGCACCGAACCACCGGTGTCGGTACCGATGGCGACGTCCGCCAGGCCTGCCGCGACCGCCGAAGCCGAACCGCTGGACGAGCCGCCAGGCACACGATCCGGCGCTTGCGGATTGATCGGAGTGCCGGTCCAGTCGTTGATGCCGGTCACGCCGAACGCCAGTTCATGCAGGTTGGTCTTGCCGACGATCTGCCAGCCAGCATCGAGGATCGCATCGACCACCTCGGCGTTTTGCGTCGCCGCCGGTGCATCGGCGAACGCACGGCTGCCTGAGCGGGTCGGATGGCCGGCGATGTCGATGGAGTCCTTGATGGCGACGCGCTTGCCGTTGCCACCGAGGAGGAATTCGCTGATGAAGGTACTCATGCGCCCAGCTCCTGGTTGAACAAGCGTTGCGTGCGGAAATGCGCGATCAGCCAGACGCCGTCGACACAACGGAAATCGATGTTCAAGCGAGTGCCGAACAATTCGTTGCGACCATCGGCGTAGGTGGAAATCTGCTGCATGATCCACTGCCCCTGCGCCACCTTGCCGTCGACCACGATCGACTCGCTGGTGAGGTAGTGCAGGTTCAGCTTGAAGTGGTCGGACGGCGGCAAGTAACCGCCGACAAACGCCGCCACCGCCTCACGTCCACGGTGTTGACCGAAGGTCTGCGCGGTCTGGGTGCCGAGGCCTTCCCAGACCGCATCCTCGGTGAACAACTGCGCCAACTGGTCGAGATGAATCGCCGCCCGCGGCACATCGCACAGGTCCATGTAGTGCGCCATCAAACGGCGCACTGCGCTTTCCCCTTCGAGCGTCGCCAGACGCTGCAGCAAGGCCTCGTTCATGGCTTACACCTTGGCCGCGTCAGGAATGGTCAGCGGACGACCGATGCGCGCTTCGATCTTGGCGTAGCGCCACAGGCTGTATTGGCCGACCGGTGTGGTGCGGAACAGGTTGCAGGCGTCGATCACCGACTGGTGGCAGTCGACGTCGGCCATGATGTACACGGTCCAGGGCGAGGTGGTGGACGGGCCGACCATCAGGCGGTCGTCATCCATCGCGCCGAGCACGGTGATGCCGGGCATCGCGCCAAGGTCACCCATCATCTGGCTGAAGCCTTTCCACACGCTCAGGCCTTCGCCGGTGGGCAGGTCGAAAAAGTTCTGGGTGATGCCGATGCAGAAGACGACGCGCAATGGCTCTTGGGTGGTTTGCGACATGGGTGCGGTTCCTTGAAAAAGTAATGGGGATTCAGATGTAGCCCGGGAACGGCGGTACGCCGAGGAACACCGAGCCGGCGCCGTCGTACAGGCCTTCGCTGAGGAAGGCGTGCTGGGTCACCACCATCGAGTCACGCAAGTAGCGTTGCAGCGGATGGCGCAGGTAAATGGCGGTGGTGCCGGCCAGGCTGTAGGCGCTCTGCACCACCTCGGCACCGGCCTGGGACACATGAATGGCCGACAGGCGCAACAGGCTGGTCTGCTCCGGCGTGACCGGGTTACCGGCCAGGATCGAGTTCCACACCTGCTCGGTGGCGTTGTAGAAGAAACCGCGCGCGGCGCTGAGCTTGGCTTCAGCCTTGGCGATCTCGATGCGCACGTAAGCGCGGTCGGACAATTTCGGCGCGCCGGTGATTCCGCTGCCACCCGCCATGCGGCTGATTTCGTCCAGCGCGGCACGGGCCAGTCCGAGGTTGACCACCGCCAGCACTTGCGCGGCGTAGGCGATCGATGGATAGCGGAACAGCGGCTCGTCGATGGTCGAGGCACCGCCGCGGATGAACGTCCAGCGCTCGTCAACGCGTTTATCGGTCACTCGCAGGTCATGGCTGCCGGTGCCTTTGAGGCCGACCACTTCCCAGTTCTCGACGATGTCTACCTGCTCCGGGCGGAACACAGCGGTGCGCGGCTTGCCGCCAGCGGCGCCGATGCCAACGCCCAACAGGTCTGCGCCTTTGCAGCCACTGGCGAATTTCCAGGTGCCGCTGACCTGATAGCCGCCTTCTACGGCCTCGGCCGATTGCAAGGGGAACAGGCCGCCAGCGAACACCAGGTCAGGGCTTTCGGCGTAGAGTTCAGCGAGGGTTTCCCGTGGTAAAGCAGCCAGGTAGACACCGGCGCTGCCGAAGCTGGCCACCCAGCCCGCCGAGCCGTCGGCTTCGGAGATGCGTTCGATCATTTGCAGGAACAGGTGCGGTGCCAGGGCGTCGCCACCGAAGCATTTCGGCGTGGCGGCACGGTAGATGCCCACTTGTTTGAAGCGCTCGATCATGTCCCGTGGCACGTGGGAGCCAGCGTCGAATTCTTCGCGGCGCCGGCGCACTTCATCCAGTACCTGCGCAAAGGCCTGGCTGTCGACGACATTCTCGTCAACGCCGATCGATGCGTCTTGTTGCGCAACCGCTGAACGCAGCATGGGCATTCTCCGTTTTGTTTATTGTTAGTGGGGTGACACGCATGCCCCGTTGTAGGAGCGAGCCTGCTCGCGATGGTCGTCAACGATGACGCTGGAAACCTGGCACCCCGTGGCGCTCTCAGGTTCATCGCGAGCAGGCTCGCTCCTACAGGGAATCGGTGTGGTCACCCTTGCATTGCGGTCCAGTGTAAAAACCGCATCCAGCCGCCACTATTGGTGCGTGCAGCCCCCTCGCTAAAGAAAACCCCTAGACCCACACCGGTAACCTCTGAGCGCATCCCGCTGTGCGAGCAGGTATAAAACGCCATACTGCAAATCTCTGCCGCCAGGGGCCGTGCGATGTACCAGCCAAAACAGAACGACTTTTATGCGCTGATCGAAGCCATGCCGCTGTGCATCATTCTTCATGACGCGCACACCAAGGAAATTCTCTGGGCCAACGCCGCTGCCCTGGCGGCGTTGGGCTTTACCCTGGAAGAACTGACGCCGCTGAAGGCCTCCGACATGACCCGCGATGCGCCGAAATACCGGCGTTCCATAGGTTTGCGCTGGCTCGAAAGGGCCGCGCGCACCGGGCAACGGACCATCGAGTGGTGCTATCGCTCCAAGCAAGGGGTGGAGATTCTTTCCGAGGCGGTGGCGACCCTGGTGCACCTGGACGATCGCGATGTGTTGATGGTGCAGTTCCGTGACATTTCCAAAGAGGACAAGGTCAAGCGCGACCTCAAGCGTTTCGAGAGCCGGCTCAAGGCCTTCATGCAGGACCTGGCCGAAGGTGTGGCGGTGCTCGGCCCCGAGGGCGATATAGGTTTTATCAGCGACTCCGGCGCGCACCTGCTCGACAGCGAAGTGCACCAGCTGATGGGCGAGAACTTCCTGGCCTGGTGCGACGACGCTTCGCGTCAGCGCTTGTTGCAACAGTTCGCCCATGAAACGCCGGAGCACACGCCGTTCAACGTGCACTACAAGGTGCAGCGCCGGAACGGCGAATGGCGCTGGCATGACGCAACTTGTCGCTACATCGAGATCGAGGACGATCTGGTCGGCCATCTGCTGCTGTTCCGCGACGTGACCGAGCAGGTGCAGGCCGAAGAGGCGCGGCGAGTCAGCGAGCAGAAGCTCGAGTACCTGGCGCGCTACAACGCCATGGGCGAAATGGCCGTGGCCATCGCCCACGAGCTGAGCCAGCCATTGGCGGCGACCCGCAACTTTATTGAAGGCGCAGTGATTCGCCTGGGCAACACGGGGGAAACCGATCAAGGCGTCGCCTGGGGCTTGCAGAGCGCCGTGCGGCAAATCGAGCATGCCTCGGTGATCATCAAGAGCGTGCGCGATTACGTGGTCAAGCTGGAGCAGACTGAAGAGCTGGTCGACCTTAATGAGCTGCTGCGCGAAACCCGCTACTTCATCAGCCTGCGCGCCGATCCGAGCCGGGTACGCGTGGAAATCGTCGCCGCGTCCGAACCGCTGCGGGTGAGTTGCGAGAAGGTGCTGATCGGCCAGGTGATCCTCAACCTGGCCTTCAACGCCATTGAAGAAATGGCCGACCTGCCCACTGAACGACGCCTGTTGCGTATCCACGCCAGTCGCGAGAACGATGTGGCCCTGGTGCGCATCGAAGACTGCGGTCGCGGCATCCAGGCCCAGGCGCAGGAGAAGCTGTTCGACGGCTTTTTCTCGTCCAAGGTCAGCGGCAACGGCATCGGCCTGGCGCTGTGCAAGAACATCATCGGCCGCCACCGTGGCGATATCTGGGCGCAAAACCTGGAGCCGTGCGGCGCGGTGTTTACCTTCTCCCTTCCCCTCGCCAATCCCGCCTGACCTGCACCACTACTGTGGTCTGACATACACAAATCCTGTGGCGAGGGGGCTTGCCCCCGTTCGGTTGCACAGCAGCCGCAAAACCTGCTGGCACGGTGTGACTGGCAAATGCTGGGGCCGCTTCGCGACCCAAAGGGGGCAAGCCCCCTCGCCACAAATGCAGCTTCGCCCTTCCCACCTCTGACACCAGTCAACCCCCCGCCTTATCAGATTGTGCAGCCAGTTTCATGACACTGGCACAGACACACAAACACTTGGCAGGCAGGGCAATTCTCCCGATCTCGGGGCACGGCAGAATCAAAGGGTAAAAATCTGCCAAAGCACCCGCGATCCGCGTTACCAACAATTCAGGAAGTTCCCCTTATGCGAACAAACAGGATCTCCGTACAGTCAGCGCTAGGCCTGAGCCTGCTTGTACTCGGTTTGAACAGTGCCCACGCGGATCTGCCCGCCGGTACGATTGGCCAGACCGTTCTGGCGTTCCCACCCGAAGCTCACCGCGCGTTTGTCATCGACGTCGAGTTCGACAGCTTTGTCGCTGGCCGCGTGACTGTGGTCGACCCGGACCAGAAGCGCATCCTCGGCATGGTGCCGACCGGTTTCGCAGCGCCGTCGACCCTCAGTCACGACAAAAAAACCATCTACAGTGCGGATATCTGGTATTCCCGGGGCACTCGCGGCACCCGCACCGACGTGCTCACCGCGTGGGACAGCTCGACCCTGTCGCCGGCCTGGGAAGTGCTGATTCCGAACAAGCGCGCCGAATCGCTGACCCAGCGTTATGCGCTCAAGCCAAGCGGCGACGACAAGTTCGTCTACGTCTACAACTTCACCCCGTCGACGTCGGTGACCGTGGTCGATACCCAGACCAAGACGGTTGCCACGGAAATCGCCATCCCCGGTTGCGTGCTCAACTACCCGGTCGGTAACCGCCGCTTCGCCTCGCTGTGCGGCGACGGCAGCCTGCAAGTGGTGACCCTCAACGATCAGGGCCAGGAAACCGCGCGCAGCCGCACGCCGTTCTTTGATCCGAACGCGGAAAAACTGGTAGAGCGCGCCGTCAACGTCGGCGACACCTACTACTTCACCACCACGACCGACACCGTACGCCCGGTGGATTTCGCCGGTGATGCGCCGAAGGTCCTGCCGTCCTGGTCGCTGGTTTCCGACGAAGACAAGAAGGCCGGCTGGGCGCCGGGTGGCTGGCAGATGATGGCCGTGGCGCCGAAGCTGGACCGCCTGTACGTGCTGATGCACGACGCCCACGAACCGATGAAGTGGGAAGACCCGAGCCCGCTGATCTGGGCGTTTGACCTCAAGACCCACAAGAAGGTGGCGACTCTGGAAGCCCCGGTTCCGGTGTGGAGCATGCAGGCAACCGGCGACGACAAGCCGTTGTTGCTCGGCACCGACGTGGAAGGCGGTTTGCAGATTTTCGATCTGAAGACCAACAAGCTCACCGGCAGCATGCCGAAAGTCGCCAAAACCGCGACTCAGGTCCTGAGCTACTAAGAGGTTCGGCCATGCACACAGATCCGATCTTCATCATTGCCAGCGCCATCGCCATCGCGGTGTTGCTGGCCAGCGCCGCGACCCACAAGTTGCGCGCGCCGGCCCGCTTCGCCCGGCAACTGGCGGACTATCAGCTGCTGCCCGAGACGCTGGTGCGCCCGACGGCACGGTTGGTGCCACTGTTGGAACTGGCCATTGCCTTTGCCCTGCTGGTGCCGGTCAGCCGTGGTTACGCCGCGTTGAGCGCCGCCAGCCTGTTGGCCCTGTACGCCGCCGCCATCGGCATCAACCTGTGGCGCGGTCGCGCGGACATCGACTGCGGTTGCGCCGGTCCCGACCAGGCACAGCCGCTGCGTCCGGTGCTGCTGGCACGTAACAGCGCACTGATGGCGCTGGCGCTGGTGGCCAGCGTGGCGCCGGTTGCCCGCGACCTCAACCTGTTCGATGGGTTCGTGACCCTGGCTGCCGCCGCGGTTGCGCTGCTCATCTACGCCGCCGCCGATGGGCTGCTGGCGAACTCCCCTCTTCTGCTCAAATTGATTGGTAGGTAATCGAAATGGAAGGCTTGATTGTTTCCAACGTTCTGCTCTGGGTGCTGCTGGTGGCCGTGGCGTTTGTCGTCATGGGCCTGGTGCGGCAGATCGGCGTGCTGCACGGTCGTCTCGCCCCGGCTGGCGCGCTGATGGTCGACAAAGGGGTGGCGGTCAATGAACCCGCGCCGCAAGTCACCGCCAGCGACCGTCACGGTCGTCCGGTGAACTTCGGTTACGCCGGCGAGAAATCGCAACTGCTGTTCTTCCTCTCGCCGACCTGCCCGATCTGCAAGTCGCTGCTGCCAGCGATCAAATCCATCGCCAAGGAGCAATCGGACCGCCTCGATGTGGTGTTCGTCAGCGATGGCGACATGGACGCCCAGCAAGCGCTGATCCGCGAACACAAACTTGAAGACGCCACCTATGTGGTCGGTCCGGAAGTGGGCATGACCTACCAGATCGGCAAGCTGCCGTACGCCGCGCTGATCGACAAGGCCGGCACCCTGCGCGCCAAAGGCCTGGTCAACTCCCGCGAGCACCTGGACAGCCTGTTCGAAGTCGAGCATTTGAAGCACGCCACGTTGCAGCAATACCTCAATGCCCAACCGCACACCCACGATCACGACCACAGCCACGGCCATAGCCACTGATAAGGCAGGGAGACCTTTATGAAACTGCTGGATCTGTTGTTTGAGCGTTCGTCCCGCCGTGTCGCCGACACCACTTCACGCCGCAAACTGCTGGCACGCATGGGTTCGCTGATGGTGGCCGGTGCCGCCCTGCCCCTGCTGTTGCCGCTGGATCGCACCAGCAAGGCCCTGGCCGCGGAGCCTGCGCAGGCCGGCGACCCGGGTGATCCGAACAGCTGCGACTACTGGCGCTACTGCTCCATCGACGGCTTTCTGTGCAGCTGCTGCGGTGGGTCGGTGACGTCCTGCCCACCGGGCACCGAAGCCTCGCAAGTGACCTGGATCGGCACCTGCCGCAACCCGGCCGACGGCAAGGACTACATCATTTCGTACAACGACTGCTGCGGTAAGCAAAGCTGCGCCCAGTGCGCCTGTACCCGTAACGACAGTGAAGAACCGGCCTACCGCCCGTTCAACAACAACGATGTGAACTGGTGCCTGGCCGCCAAATCGCACATCTACCACTGCACCGTTTCGGTCATCCGCGGCGTCGCCGTTTAAAGAACGCGCTTTGCGCCGGTTGCTCGCGCAATCGGCGCTTTTTTTCTGTGGCTGCTTTTCTTTTTTTACTGCTTTGTGTGTGTACCTGTAGGAGCGAGCTTGCTCGCGAAGAACTCAAGGGCGACGCGTTAAACCAGATAGCCCGCGTTATCGTTGACGTCCTTCGCGAGCAAGCTCGCTCCTACAACAGGTGCCAAACCGGTCATCAGCGGAGTTGGATTACATGCGTAGTTTGATATTGCTCGGTCTCGTCTGCGCCCTGAGCGCCCCGCTCGCTTTCGCCCGGGCCATTCCCGACCCGGCGCAGAGCCATGCGCCGGGCAACGAAGACGTTCAAACCCCGATTGCCCAGGCCGGTTACAGTGTCGGCGTGAACTACCAGCTGCAATGCGCCGGTTGCCACCTGGGC
Organism: Pseudomonas sp. BF-R-24; assembly: GCF_019947335.1. Lineage (NCBI taxonomy): Bacteria > Pseudomonadati > Pseudomonadota > Gammaproteobacteria > Pseudomonadales > Pseudomonadaceae > Pseudomonas > Pseudomonas sp. BF-R-24. The sequence continues at coordinate 51,021 of NZ_JAGYGG010000023.1, read as the reverse complement.
GACGGCACGGGTTCGGCCGCCAACGACACGCCACGGATGAAAGGTTTCGTCGGTAACTTCCTGAAAGTGCCCGGTGGCCGCGAATTCCTCGTGCGGGTGCCGGGCATGTCACAGTCAGCGCTGAACAACGCACAACTGGCGGACCTGCTCAACTGGCTGTTGCGCGAAGACGGCATGGCGGGTAGCAGCATGCCGGCCGATTATCAGCCTTACACCGCTGAAGAAGTCATGGCGTTGCGCGCCAGGACCATGCTCAACCTGCCCGGCACCCGTGGCGAGTTGATCAAGGCCATGCGTGCCCAAGGCATCGCGATCGATGACGGGATGAATGACTGAGAACAATTTGCCCCGCCCCGCTTCAACATCAACCGCCCGGACGATGGACGCGTTGACGGCAAATAAGTAACGTAACCGGTGCTGTTTTCGAACCTGGAAAATCGAAAAGGGAGTTTGCATCGTGACCGAAGAGACAAAAACCAAAGGACCGGCTTCGTACTTCCCGTCCATTGAAAAGAAGTACGGGCAGCCGATCAGCCATTGGCTGGACCTGCTCAAGTCTGTCAGCGACAAGAAACACATGGAGATGGTGGCCTGGCTCAAAACCGAACACGGAATGGGTCATGGTCACGCCAATGCGCTGGTTGCCTATCATCTGGCAGCCACCAAAAGCGCCTAGCCACCGGTCCATCCTTTGCTGTGCTATCGGTGGTGCCGGGTAAAACCGGCTCCACCGTAAGTCTTCTGTTGCCCTATCCTTTCATCCAACCCATCACGCCGGACATCGACCATGTCAGCCCCCGAATCCGCCCTCCTCGACAGCTGGCACCACAACGCCCGGGCCTGGATCGACGCCATACGCAGCGGCACCATCGAAAGCCGCCTCAAGGTCACCGACCAGGCCATCCTGCTGGCGGTGCTGGGTCGCCAGCCCGAACGTGTGCTCGACCTGGGTTGCGGTGAAGGCTGGTTGTTGCGTGCGCTGGCAGACCGGGCCATCGATGCGGCCGGTGTGGATGGCGATGCGACGCTGGTGGAGGCGGCGCGGACGGCCGGCACTGCGCGGGTGCATTTGGCGAGCTATGAACAACTGGCTGAAGCGAAAGTCGACATCGGCCGCGACTACAACCTGATCTGCGCCAACTTCGCCCTGCTGCATCAGGACATCATCCCCCTGCTCGCCGCCATGAACACCCTGCTCGCCCCGGGTGGCGCGCTGCTGATCCAGACGCTGCACCCGTGGGCGGCTGCGGCGGGCGACTACCAGGATGGCTGGCGGGAAGAGAACTTCTCTGGCTTCAAGGGGCAGTGGCAGCCCATGCCATGGTATTTCCGCACCCTGTCCAGTTGGCTGAATGCACTGGACATGGCCGGCTTTGCATTGGCCGGCCTGCAGGAGCCACAGCACCCGCAAAGCCCCGTACCGCAGTCATTGCTGTTGGTGGCCGAGCCACGGCGCTGAGTGGCTTTAATATCGCACACAGCTCTTGCAACCGCCGAACATCCCTGTGGGAGCGGGCTTGCTCGCGAAGAGGCCGGCACATTCAATATCAATGTCGCCTGACACTCCGCCATCGCGAGCAAGCTCGCTCCCACAGGTTCAGCGGCTGTACGCAACATCTGCGAACCACCCCAATCACTGTGGGAGCGAGCTTGCTCGCGATGAGGCCACAGGTTTCAGTGGTGCACTCAATACAGCGTCAGGCCCACTCTTTACGCAGCTGACGCGCAGCGTTGACCATGTGCACCAGCGCCGCTTCGGTTTCCGGCCAACCGCGGGTCTTCAGGCCGCAGTCCGGGTTGACCCACAGGCGGTCGGCGGGAATACGCTTGGCGGCCTTGCGCAGCAGGTTGGCCATTTCCGAAGAGTCCGGCACCCTTGGCGAGTGGATGTCATACACGCCCGGGCCGATTTCGTTCGGGTAGGCGAAGGCTTCGAACGCGTCCAGCAGTTCCATGTCCGAGCGCGAGGTTTCGATGGTGATCACGTCGGCATCCATGGCGGCGATGGACTCGATCACATCGTTGAACTCGCTGTAGCACATGTGGGTGTGGATCTGGGTTTCGTCGCGCACACCGGAGGCGCACAGGCGGAACACTTCGGTCGCCCAGTCCAGGTAGGGCTGCCACTGCGCCTGGCGCAACGGCAGGCCTTCGCGGAACGCGGCTTCGTCGATCTGCACGATCTTGATCCCGGCGGCTTCCAGGTCCACCACTTCATCACGGATCGCCAGGGCCAGTTGACGAGCCTGCACTTCGCGGGTCACGTCTTCACGAGGGAACGACCACATCAGCATGGTTACGGGACCGGTCAGCATGCCCTTCATCACCTTGTCGGTGAGGCCCTGGGCGTAGCGAATCCACTCCACGGTCATGGCTTTCGGACGGCTCAGGTCACCGAAGATCACCGCCGGTTTCACGCAACGCGAGCCGTAGCTCTGGACCCAGCCGAAACGGGTGAACACATAGCCGTCAAGTTGCTCGGCGAAGTATTCGACCATGTCGTTACGCTCGGCTTCACCATGCACCAGCACGTCCAGGCCCAGGTTTTCCTGCACTTGCACGGCGTGACGGATCTCACTGTGCATCGCTTCGGTGTATTCGGCTTCGGTCAGCTTGCCTTGCTTGAACGACTGGCGAGCCAGACGGATCGACGCGGTTTGCGGGAACGAACCGATGGTGGTGGTCGGGAACAGCGGCAGGTTCAGGTCGGCGCGCTGTTTCTCGATACGCTGGGCAAACAGCGAATGACGCTGGCTGTCCTTGGCGGTGATGGCGGCCACTCGCGCCTGCACGGCCGGTTTGTGGATGCGTGGCGAGGCAGCACGGCTGGCCTGCACGGCGCGGCTTTGGGTCAGCGCTTCAAGCACCTTCGGCGCTTCCGGCTCGTTGACGGCCTGAGCCAGCACCGCGACTTCTTCACACTTCTGCACGGCAAACGCCAGCCAGCTTTTCAGTTCGGCATCGAGCTTGTCTTCACGCTCCAGATCAACCGGGCTGTGCAGCAGAGAGCAGGATGGCGCGATCCACAGCCGATCACCCAGACGCTCATGAGCATGCTGCAGGGTGGCCAACGCGTTTTCCAGGTCGCAGCGCCAGACGTTACGGCCGTTGACCAGGCCCAGCGACAGCACTTTGTAGGCCGGCAGGCGATCGAGGATGGTCGGGTACTGCTCAGGCGCACGCACCAGATCTATGTGCAGGCCGTCCACCGGCAGGTTGGCGGCCAGGCCCAGGTTTTCTTCCAGCCCACCGAAGTACGTGGCGACCAGTTTCTTCAACGGGTCACGCTGAATCAGGTTGTAGGCCCGCTCAAATGCGTTTTTCCAGTCCTGCGGCAGGTCGAGCACCAGGATCGGCTCGTCGATTTGCACCCACTCGACGCCCTGTGCCGCCAGGCGCTGGAAGATCTGGCCGTACAACGGCAACAGACGATCCAGCAGCTCCAGCTTGTCGAATTCGACACCCTTGGCCTTGCCCAGCCACAGGTAAGTCAGTGGGCCGATGATCACCGGCTTGACGTTGTGCCCCAGTGCGCGGGCTTCCTCGACTTCTTCGAACAACTGGTCCCAGCCGAGCTGGAACTGCTGATCGGCGCTGAACTCAGGGACAAGGTAGTGATAGTTGGTGTCGAACCACTTGGTCATTTCCTGGGCATGCGCGCCGCCGCAGCAGCTGTCGCTCACACCGCGCGCCATGCCGAACAGGGTTTGCAGGCTGGCCTTGCCATCGTTCGGGCGGAATCGCTCAGGGATCACTCCGAACATCAACGAGTGGGTCAGGACCTGGTCGTACCAGGCGAAGTCGCCGACCGGCAGCAACTCGATGCCGGCCTTTTTCTGCAAGTCCCAGTGGGTCTTGCGCAGGTCGCGGCCCACGGTGCGCAGACCGGCTTCGTCGAGTTCGCCCTTCCAGAACGCCTCTTGAGCCTTTTTCAGTTCGCGGTCGCGACCAATGCGCGGAAAACCAAGGGAATGGGCCACAGCCATGTCAAATAACTCCAATGCGTTCGATGGGAGCCATTGTCGACAGTGTCAGCGAGTGAGACAAACTCATTTTAATCGTGATGATCACAAGTTCTTCTCATGATCCGAAGCACTGCGCATCTGGTGCTGGATGGACATCTGGTTCAAGGCGCTCGCCCCGATGTCCAACCTGCGCCTGAAAACCTCTGGCATGACCGAACCGTGGCGTGTGCGTAAGCCGCGCGTCAATGGCATCATCACCCGCTACGAAAGTTTCGATACCCGCCCCCCTCTGATCGGCTAAGGAATAGTCCCGATGCGTATCAAAACACTGCCGGCCTGTGCCACGACGCCCTGCCCGGACGCCAATGCACAGACCGCCGGGATCAGCCCATGACGGCCATTTTTCGGCCGCGTCCGACGTTGATCTTTTTGCTGCTGTTGCTGGTGCTGGTGTTCTGGCTGTCCCTGGCCCTCGGACCGGTCAGCCTGCCCCTGGGCGATACCTTGCTGGGCGGGATGCGTCTGCTCGGGTTGCCACTTGACGGTGGTGACACGCAGCAGGCGGAGTTGATCCTCGGGCAGATTCGCCTGCCGCGCAGCTTGCTCGGCATCGCCGTGGGGTCGGTACTGGCGTTGTCCGGCGTGGCGATGCAGGGGTTGTTCCGCAATCCCTTGGCCGATCCGGGTCTGGTCGGTGTGTCCGGCGGTGCTGCGCTCGGTGCCGCCCTTGCCATCGTCGGCGGCAGCCTGCTCGGGGGCTTGCCGCCTGTGATCGAACCCTACTTGCTGTCGGTGAGCGCCTTCGTCGGGGGCTTGATCGTCACGGCGGTGGTGTATCGCTTCGGTCGCCGCAACGGGCAAACCGACGTTGCCACCATGCTCTTGGCGGGCGTGGCGATGACGGCCATGACCGGTGCCGGGGTCGGGCTGTTCACCTACCTGGCCGACGATGCCACCTTGCGCACCCTGACGTTCTGGAACCTGGGCAGCCTCAACGGTGCCAGTTACCCGCGTTTGTGGCCGTTGCTGATCGTCACCCTGGGCGTGGCGTTGTGGTTGCCCCGCAGGGCGGCGGCGCTCAATGCATTGCTGCTGGGTGAATCGGAGGCCCGTCACCTGGGTTTTGACATCGAGCGGATCAAGCTTGAGCTGGTGTTGTGCACGGCGCTCGGCGTCGGCGCGGCAGTCGCGGCGGCCGGACTGATCGGTTTCATCGGCCTGGTGGTGCCGCATCTGATGCGCCTGCTGGTCGGCCCGGATCACCGGGTGTTGCTGCCCGCGTCGTTGCTGGCCGGTGCCAGCCTGCTGTTGCTGGCCGATCTGGCGGCGCGTTTGTTGTTGGCGCCAGCCGAATTGCCAATCGGTATCGTGACTGCACTGATCGGCGCTCCGTTCTTTCTTTATCTGCTGGTGCGAGGACGCTCCTGATGCTGCGGGCAAACAACCTGCTGGTACGCCGTGGCAAGCGCACGGTGCTGACCAACATCGATATCGAGTTGCGCCCCGGTGAAGTGCTGGGTGTGCTGGGGCCGAACGGCGCCGGCAAAAGCACCCTGCTCGCCGCTTTGTGTGGTGAGCTGGCGACCAGTGAAGGCAGGGTCAGCCTCGACGAGCGTCCACTCGCCGACTGGCCGGGACAGGAACGGGCCAAGCGCCTGGCCGTGCTGCCGCAGAGTTCGAGCCTGAGCTTTGCGTTTTCGGTCAATGAAATCGTCGGCATGGGTCGCTTGCCTCACGCCAGCGGCCGCGTGCGCGATGCCGAAATCGTCGACGAGGCGCTCAAAGCCGCCGATGCGCTTCATCTTGCCGGACGCAGCTACCTGGCCCTGTCCGGCGGTGAACGCCAGCGCGTGCATCTGGCGCGGGTGCTCGCTCAGCTCTGGCCGGGTGCCGAAGGGCAAACCCTGCTGCTCGATGAACCGACGTCGATGCTCGATCCGCTGCATCAGCACACCATTTTGCAAGCCGTGCGTGACTTCGCCGAGCGCGGGGTCGCCGTGCTGGTGATTCTGCACGACCTCAATCTGGCCGCCCGTTACTGCGATCAACTACTGTTGTTGCATCAGGGCCTGCCCCACGCCTACGGTCCACCGGCAGACGTGCTGACCACCGAAGCGATGGCGGCGGTGTATGGACTACAAGTGCTGATTCACCAGCACCCGGAACGCGGCCACCCGCTGATCATCGCGCGCTGATGCCGCTCCCTCTTCTGTCATCGAGGGGGCACCTGTCCAATAAGGAAAACCGATGCGCTTTCTGTTGCTCTGTGCATTCAGCCTGTTGGCTGCCTGCCAAATCCATCAGGTCACACCACTGCCGGCGCCGATCGCCCCGCACGGCCGTGATCACGCCGACCTCGGAGTCATCCGTGAACTCGCCACGGGCCGTACGCTGACGCCGCAAGAACTTGTCCAACGCCTGGCCGTTGTGCCTCGGGTATTGGTCGGTGAACAGCACGACAACCCGGACCACCACGCCCTGCAATTGTGGCTGCTGCGCGAACTGGCGACACAACGCCCCCAGGGCAGCCTGCTGATGGAGATGCTCAACCCCGATCAACAGGCCAGGGTCGATGCCGCGCAAGCCGTGACCCGCGCGGGCCAGCCACCGGCCGATGCGTTCACGGCGCTGGCCTGGCAGGCCAATTGGGACTGGAGTGTTTATGGCGCACTCGTCACCTACGCGCTGCGGCAACCGTATCCGCTGCTGGCGGCGAACCTGGACCGCGCGCAGATCATGCAGATCTACAAACAGCGCCCGGTACTTACGGGGCAAGCGTCCACCACCCAACAGGTGCGGGCGACCTTGCTGGATGACATCCGCCAATCCCATTGCGGCCTGCTGCCCGAAGCGCAGATGCCGGCAATGCTCGCCGTGCAACAACAGCGTGACCGGCGCATGGCCGAGCGCCTGATGGCCGCGCCGACGCCGGCGTTGCTGCTGGCCGGTGCCTTCCACGTGCGCAAGGATCTGGGGGTGCCACTGCACCTGAAGGACCTCGGTGCCGGTGAAGGGAATGCGGTGCTGATCCTGGCCGAAGCGGGCAAGACCGTGACCGCCGAGAATGCGGATTACGTGTGGTACACCGCCGCACAACCGGAACAGGATCATTGCGCGCAATTGCGTCGCTGAACCCGACCGAAACATTGTGGCGAGGGGGCTTGCCTGTGGCGAGGGGGCTTGCCCCCGTTGGGTCGCGCAGCGACCCTGAACCCTGCAATCGCGGTTACTCAGACAAACCGCATTGCCTGGATTGGGACTACTTCGTAGTCCAACGGGGGCAAGCCCCCTCGCCACAGGTGTCGGCTTGCCGGCGCGACACTATGTCACGCCTCCCCGTCGGTCCAATGGTCGTATCCGCCCCTCCGACACCGGCACAGTTTGTTAACATCCCCGCGATTTTTTCGTCTGTACAGTCATCACGCTGTCATTTCAGCCTGTTCAACAGGATGCTTTTTTCATGAGTACTTTGTATACCCGCCGGACTGTCCTGCAAGGCATGGGCCTGTTGAGCCTGGGCCTGCTCGCCGGTTGCGACGACAGCAGCAAGCTGTCGTTCAACTACGGCAAGGACCTCAGCGACAAGATCATGGGGCGTAACTTCAAGCTCAAGAACCCTGAAGGCGAAACCAGGATGCTGGGCAGCTATCGCGGCCTGATGCCGATGGTGTTCTTCGGTTTCACCCAATGCCCGGCCGTGTGCCCGACCACCCTGGCCCGCGCCGCGCAGGCCAAGAAGCTGATGGGACGCGATGGCGAAAGGCTGCAGGTTATCTTCATCACCCTGGACCCTGAACGCGACACGCCAGAGTTGCTGGACCAGTACGTCAAGGCGTTCGACCCGAGTTTCGAAGCCCTGTACGGCACGCTTGAAGAAACCGCCGCCACCGCCAAGGAATTCGGCGTGTTCTTTGAGAAGGTCCCGAGCGGCGATACCTATACCCTCTCCCATACCGCGACCAGTTTTGTCTTCGACTCCCGGGGCAATCTGCGCCTGGGGCTGTCCGCGTCCCTGACGGCCAAAGAGTGCGCAGAAGACCTGCTCACCGTGATGGAGGTTTGCTGAAATGAATGCCCCGCAAGCTAAAAACCGCTTCGTGCAAGGTTGCAAGCAACTGGCACTGGGCTTGTCCCTGGTCGGCTTGGCCTTTCAGGTATCGGCACAAACCCGGGTCGACGACGCCTGGGTCCGCGCCACCGTGGCCGGCCAGCCGTCGAGCGGCGCCTTCATGACCGTCACCGCCAGCAGCGACAGCAAGTTGCTGAGCGTGCAAACGCCGGTTGCCAAGCTAGTGCAGATTCATGAAATGAGCATGAAAGACGACGTGATGAAAATGCAGCAGGTGCCGTCCGTTGCGCTGCCAGCCGGCAAGCCGGTGAGCTTCAATCCCAACGGCTATCACATCATGCTGATGAATCTCACAGGTCAGATCAAGGAAGGCGACAAGGTGCCACTGACCCTAACCGTGGAAGACGCCAAGGGCGAGAAAGAGTCGATTCAGGTTGAAGCCGTTGCCAAGGCGATTAACACCATGGATCACAGCAAGATGATGCATGATCACAGCAAGATGAATTGATTGCTCCGTCAGTTAAAACACAGAGCCTGTGGGAGCGAGTTTGCTCGCGATGAGGCAGGAACATTCGACATCGATGTCGCCTGACACTCCGCCATCGCGAGCAAGCTCGCTCCCACAGTTTGATCTTCAGTGAATACGAGTCCTTTTCACGTCAACTCAAACGAGCCTGAGCACAACGTTGATATTGTTGCGCGTGGCTTTCGAGTACGGGCAGTACTGGTGCCCGGTGTCGACGATTTTTTGTGCGGTTTCACGGTCCAGCCCCGGCAGGCTGACATTGAGCCGCGCCTGCAGCAGATAGCCGCCTTCATTGGTGCCCAAATCAACCTCGGCATCGACGGCCACATCCTTGGGCAACGCCACTTTCATTTCCCTGGCTGCAACTTGCATGGCGCCGATGAAACAGGCGGACCACCCGGCAGCGAACAGTTGCTCCGGATTGGTTCCACCGCCACCCGCGCCCGGGGACGACAGCTTCACATCGAGGATACCGTCGGAGCTGCGGGACGCGCCGTCACGCCCGCCGGTGGTGTGGGTTTGGGCGGTGTACAACACTTTATCGATCTGGCTCATGGTGACCTCCTGATTGAGTTGTAAGAAACCGGTTTTACACCCCATCGGGTCGCTGGGATGGTCAATCAATATAGTCGTCGCAGCCCCGCACCGCGGTCGATCCGACCAGCGCCCCCTTCTACTTTATTTACGCGCCAACTTGTACCTGACGCAGTCCTCATAAAAGCTCTGGCGTACAGCAGTCGGTTTGAATCGCGACGGACTGTCATAAGTTTGCTCTGTAATGCCAAGTGCCATCATGCGCATCCAGGATTTTGTAAACTTGTAGACCTGGATTTTTTGGCGTGCGGCGTACAGAGAAACGCCTGAAAGCTTGAGCTCCTGTGCCCTTGCGGCGGTTCCCGCCCCCCAACTGCACATGTATTGATCATGGGTGGCCAGTTCTTTGGCTTGAGCCGAATGGGCTACACCCGCAATAACTAACGGAATTAACGCGATCCATGTCTTGCGCATCTTGACCTATTTAACTGGCTGAAAATGAACTAATTTTGCTGAGGATTTTTAAACTTGGGGGCCAGCATCGTGCCTTTTTTGCAAATTAATGCGAAAACGAGATGTGTGACGTTATTTCTTGCGAGTTTTCAATCCTTTGCTATAGCTAAGACTCTCAATCGCCAACTAAGTGAGGCAACGGAATGTCAGTCGCAAAGAAAATGAGTGTAGGGCAACTGACAATGTTGACCGCGGTCAACATGTTGGGCTCAGGCATTGTGCTGCTACCGACGAAACTCGCGGAAGTCGGTGCAATTTCGATCCTCTCCTGGCTGATAACGGCCACCGGCTCCCTCGCTCTGGCGTACGCCTTTGCGCGATGCGGGATGCTCAGCCGCAAGACCGGCGGCATGGGCGGTTATGCCGAATACACCTTCGGTAAAGCAGGTAACTACATCACCAACTACACCTACGGCCTCTCGCTGTTGATAGCCAACGTGGCGATCAGTATTACAGCGGTCGGTTATATCCAGGTGTTGTTCGGGATAGAACTCGACTCACTGCAAGTAGGCCTGGCCACTATTGCCCTGTTGTGGATCACCACCTTCGCCAACTTTGGCGGCGCCAGCATTACCGGCCGTATCGGCGCGGTGACGGTCTGGGGTGTGATTGCACCGGTGGTGCTGGTCTCAACGGTGGGCTGGTTCTGGTTCGACAGCAGCGTATACGCCGCTGGCTGGAACCCCCACGACAAAGGCTGGTTCGAAGCGGCAGGCGCCTCGGTGGCAATTACCCTGTGGGCCTTCCTCGGCCTGGAATCGGCTTGCGCCAACACCGACGCGGTGGAAAACCCTGAGCGCAACGTACCGATTGCCGTGCTGGGCGGCACCCTGGGTGCAGCGGTGATCTACATCGTCTCCACCAACGTCATCTTCGGTATCGTCGGCAACGAAGAACTGGCCGCGTCCACTGCGCCGTTCGGCCTGGTGTTCGCCAAGATGTTCACCCCAATGGTCGGCGACATCGTGATGGCGGCCATGGTGCTCGCCTGCATCGGTTCGTTGCTGGGTTGGCAGTTCACCATCGCCCAGGTGTACAAAAGCTCGGCGGACACCGGCTACTTCCTGTCGATCTTTGCCAAGGGCAACAAGGCCGGTACTCCGATTGTCGGCATGTTGGTGCTGTTGGCGGCACAGACCGCGCTGGCCCTGCTCACCATCAGCCCCGACTTGAGCAAGCAGTTCGACACCCTGGTCAACCTCGCGGTGGTCACTAACCTTGTGCCGTACATCCTGTCCATGGCCGCGCTGATGACCATGCAGAAAGTCTCCAACGTGCCGGAAGGCAAGGCACTGGCCACCAACGTCATCGCCCTGATCGCGGCGGCCTACAGCTACCTGGCGCTGTACAGCTCCGGTGAACAGGCGCTGATGCTGGGCGGCGTGGCCACGATCGTTGGTTACACCCTGTTCGGCTTCGTCAACAACCGCCTGATCCGCCTCGAAGCGCTCAACAACAGCGTACCGACACAAACCGTCAGCGCGCAGCACCTCACTGCCGAGCCAGTGCCGGTCAACAACCTGAATTAACTCTGGAGGATCAATCATGACGGAATATAAACACTCGCTGGGCATGCTGGCGCTACTGGTCAGCAGTCCGCCGGACAAGCGAACGGTGTTTGGCCGCGCCCTGGATCAACTGGTCCACGACGTAGAGGGACGTGGTGTCAGCGTACTGGCCTCGGAAAGCCTCACCGATGCCGCCTCGATCCTGCGCTCGGACCCTGCCATTCAATGCGTGCTCATCCGGTGGGAAATGGACACCAGCGAAGGCCACGCCGACTGCACCAAATTGCTGGTCAAGCTGCGCGAGCGCAACACGCGAGTGCCGGTGTTCCTGATCAGCGACCGCACCACCGCGTCGAGCATTCCGTTGCTGGTCATGCAACATGCCGACGACTTCATCTGGCTGCCCGAGGACACCTCCCGGTTCCTCAGCGGGCGCATCCTGGCGGCCATCGAACGCTATCGCCAGGCCGCCCTGCCGCCGATGTTCGGCGCGCTGGTGAAGTTTGCCCGCAACTATGAATACTCGTGGCACACCCCAGGCCATGCCGGCGGCACGGCTTTCCTGAAGAGCACCGCAGGCCGGGCCTTCTACGAGTTCTTCGGGGAGAACCTGCTGCGTTCCGACCTGTCGATCTCGGTTGGCGAACTCGGTTCGCTGCTCGATCACAGTGGCCCTATCGGCCAGGGTGAACGCTATGCCGCCAAGGTCTTCGGCGCCCACCGCACGTATTACGTGACCAACGGCTCGTCGATGTCCAACCGCGTCATCCTCATGGCCAGCGTCACGCGCAACCAGATCGCCCTGTGCGACCGCAATTGCCACAAGTCCGCCGAGCACGCGATGACCCTGTCCGGGGCGATTCCGACCTACCTGGTGCCGACCCGCAACCGCTACGGCATCATCGGCCCGATCCTGCCGCAGACCCTGAGCGCCGAAGGCGTGAAAGCCGCCATCGCCAACAACCCGCTGGTCAAGCAAGGCATCGACCCGACGCCAGTGCACGCCATTGTCACCAACTCCACCTACGACGGCCTGACCTACAACGTCACCCGGGTCGAAGAACTGCTGGGCGAAAGCGTGGACCGTCTGCACTTCGACGAAGCCTGGTACGGTTATGCGCGCTTCAACCCGCTGTACAGCGGACGCCATGCCATGCACGGCAACCCGGCCGATCACGACAAGTCCAAGCCGACCGTGTTCGCCACCCAGTCGACCCACAAATTGCTGGCTGCCCTGTCCCAGGCCTCGATGATCCACGTGCGTGACGGGCGTAACCCGATCGAACATGCGCGTTTCAACGAGTCGTACATGATGCACGCCTCGACCTCGCCAAATTACGCGATCATGGCGTCCTGCGACGTCAGCTCGGCGATGATGGAAGCACCGAGCGGGCAGATCCTCACCAACGAGTCGATTGAAGAAGCCATCAGCTTCCGCCAGGTTCTCTCGCGCATGCACAACGAGATGGTGGGCAAGAACGACTGGTTCTTCACCTGCTGGCAGCCGCCGACCGTACAGGTTGGCGCAGCGGCCGTGCCGTTCCATGAGGTCGACCCGGCTACGCTGAAAACCGATCCGAACTGCTGGGTCCTGCACCCGAACGCGGTATGGCACGGTTTCGGCGACATCGAAGACGGCTACTGCATGCTCGACCCGATCAAGGTCTCTGTGCTCAGCCCGGGCATGGGCGACGACGGCAGCCTGCTCGCCTCCGGTATCCCCGCTTGCGTGGTCACGGCGTACCTGGGCCGTCAGGGTATCGTGGTCGAGAAAACCACCGATTTCACCATCCTGTTCCTGTTCTCCATCGGCATCACCAAAGGCAAGTGGGGCACGCTGCTCAACGCCCTGCTCGACTTCAAGCGTGACTACGACGACAACGCCGAGCTCGAGCTGTGCCTGCCCGACCTGTACAACGCCAACCAGCATCGCTATGCCGGCATGGGCCTGAAGGATCTGGCCGACGAAATCTTCGCCGCCATGAAGAAACACAAGACCACCGCCAACATGTCCCAGGCCTTCGGCACCCTGCCAAAAGCCGAGTTCAGCCCGGTGGAGGCCTACGAAAAACTGGTGCGTAACGACATCGAGCTGGTGACGCTCAACGAGGCCGCCGGACGCCTTGCCGCGACCGGTATCGTGCCGTATCCACCAGGCATCCCGCTGCTCATGCCGGGTGAGAACGCAGGGCCTGCGGACGGTCCGTTGCTGGCGTATCTCAAGGCACTGGAAGCCTTCGACAAATCCTTCCCCGGCTTCACCCATGACACCCACGGGATCGAAGTCGAAGATGGCGTTTACCGGATGCTGGTACTGAAGTAAGACAAGCTGACTCACCGCCCCCCTGTGGGAGCGGGCTTGCTCGCGAAGGCGTAGTGTCAGTCGACGCAATTGTCGATTGACAGGACGCTTTCGCGAGCAAGCCCGCTCCCACATTTTTAGATCGCCTTCACACCAAATCCCTATGGGCAAACTCGATCACAGCGCTCTATGATTGATCCCCATGACCACCACCGCTGCGATCCGCTCACCCTGCCCGCCCGGCGCCTGCGACTGCGGGCGTGACCCATTGCTGGAAACACCAGGGGCGGACCTGCGCATTCTGTTTCTGACCCGCAACGAAGAAAAACGCCTGATCGAACGCCTGGAGAACCTGCAGAGCCTGAGCGATCTGGAGCACCTGCAACGGCGCATGCTCGAACAGTTGGGCATCCGCGTGGACATCGCTCCCGGTTTCAACGAAGTGCGCACCATGCGCGGCATCGGTATCCAGATTGGCGAACTGCCGGGGCTGTGCCGCAAGACCCGCGCCAACATCCCCGCCGCCATTCGCCGGGCCATGGAAAAGCGCCCGGAGATCGCCTACGAACTGCTCAATGCCAACGACCTGTTGCGTGACGCCTGATGAAGCTTCTTCTCGAACTCCCCCTCACCGACGAGATTCTCACCTCGTTCGCCCTGGCCATCGGGGCCGACCTGCAGGGCTACCGCAACCACATTTACCGGGTGCTGAATTTCCATGGAGCCCTCAGCGGTGCCGATGGCCTGCCCCCGGCCGCCGTACAAATCGCGGCGGCGTTTCATGACCTGGGCATCTGGACCGATGACACCCTCGACTACCTGCCGCCGTCCATTGCCCTGGCCACCGAGTACCTCGACAACCAGCAACGAGCGGAACTGAAGGATGAAGTCAGCGCATTGATACTTGAGCATCACAAACTGCGCCGGTATCGCGGCGCCTACGCTGCCAGCGTCGAACCCTTCCGCCAGGCCGATCTGGTGGATGTGTCCCTGGGCCTGGTGCGTTTCGGCCTGCCCCGCAGCTTCATCAAAACCGTGCAGGCGACCTTTCCCGATCACGGCTTTCACTCGATGCTGATGAAGCTTTCAGCCCGTCAATTCATTCGCTCGCCGCTGCGCCCGCTGCCCATGTTTCGCTGGTGAAACACGCATCCGTTACCCCCTCGAACAGGCACCTGAACAAGATCAGCGGTCGTACATGAATCGCGAGGCGCTGCTATGCCTTCCATGGGAGATTTTGCCGCAAGCCAGCCAGGATGGAACTGCAAACCCAAGCGCGGCCACGGCCCCGGCGCCAGCCAGGTGCGCGCATAAAAACCGGTGCCAATCCGTAACAGGAGGTAGCCGATGTTATTCATCGTCAGTTGGACAATCAGCCCGGACAACCGTGATGCCGCAATCGCACGTTTCCTCAAGACCGGTGGCGCACCGCCCGAAGGCGTCACCATGCACGGACGCTGGCACGCCGTAGGGAGCTCGGCCGGCTTCGGCATTGCCGAGGCGAGTGATCTGGTGCCGATTCAAAAATGGGTGCTGGAGTGGAACGACCTGATGAGCATGGACGTGCATGCCGCATTGACCGATGAGCAAATTGCACCATTGCTGGCTGCCACTGCCGACCGGTAATGGCGATTGAGGCGGCGAGTAGCGCTCGCCGCCTCAATTTAGCGGGTGTTTTTGAGCGAACACTCTTTCGGCGCAATGCTCCTGAATCAGTGCTTTCTGACTATCCATTACTGGATATTTCGCAATTCAAACCTACGCTCTTCGCGGGGGTTACGAAATTCAACGACGGTTGGGGGCTCGTCTCGATGTACTCACGCGAGTGCGCAGGAGCTCAAAATGAATCGGACAACCTTATCCACGCTGTTTGCGGTCCCCCTATTGCTGTCTGTGATGGCGTTTCCCGGCCTGACCCTGGCCGCCGACAAAGCTCCCAACATCCTGGTTATCATGGGCGACGATGTGGGCTGGTCGAATATCGGCGTCTACAACCAAGGCATGATGGCCGGCAGAACCCCCAACCTTGATCAGCTAGCGAACGAAGGCATGCGTTTCACTGACTATTACGCCGAGGCCAGTTGCACCGCCGGGCGCGCCAACTTCATTACCGGCGAACTGCCGATTCGGACAGGCATGACCACCGTCGGCCAGGCCGGCTCGCCCGTGGGTATTCCCGCCGAAGCCGTCACCATCGCGACCGCACTCAAGGCCATGGGTTATGCCACCGGCCAGTTCGGCAAGAACCACTTGGGCGACCTGAACCAGTTCCTGCCCACCGTCCATGGTTTCGATGAATTCTTCGGCTACCTCTATCACCTCGACGCCATGGAAGATCCCGCACACCCCAATTATCCGAAGGAGCTGCTAGACAGCGTCGGCCCACGCAACATGGTCCACAGCTGGGCCTCCACCACTGATGACACGACCGTGATGCCGCGCTGGGGCAAGGTCGGCAAGCAGAAAATCGAAGACGCCGGAACGCTCTATCCGGAGCGGATGAAAACCGTCGACGAGGAGATTCGCGACAAGGCCTTCTCGTTCATCGACAAGGCCAAGCAGGACAACAAACCGTTCTTCGTCTGGCTCAACCCGACCCGCATGCACATCGTCACGCACCTGTCCGACAAGTACGAGGCCATGCGCAACTCGCAGAATGGCTGGTCGGAACAGGAAGCCGGTATGGCGCAGCTCGATGACATTGTGGGCGACGTCCTGGCGAAGCTGAAAAAAGACGGCATGGACGACAACACCATCGTGATTTTCACCACCGACAATGGTGCGGAAAACTTCACCTGGCCCGATGGCGGCACGACTCCGTTCGCCATGGGCAAAGGCACGGTCATGGAGGGTGGCTTCCGGGTACCGGCAATCATTCGCTGGCCAGGCAAGGTGCCGGCCAACCAGATTGCCAACGGCATCATGTCCGGCATGGACTGGTTCCCGACCCTGGTCGCGGCGGCAGGTAACCCGAACATCACGGCGGAACTGCTCAAAGGCAAACAATTGGGCGACACCACCTACAAAGTTCACCTGGACGGCTATGATCAAACGCCAATGATCACCGGAAAAGGTCCGTCGAACCGGCATGAAGTTTTCTACTTCGGAGAGAGCTCCTTGGGTGCGGTGCGCATAGACGACTACAAATATCGCTTCATTGACCAACCGGGTGGCTGGATGGGGGCTAAAGTTGCTGTGGATGTGCCGATCCTGACCAATCTTCGACTCGACCCGTTCGAGCGCATGGGCTGGCCGGAAAATCAGGCCGCGCAGGGTTCGCAACAATACTTCGACTGGTTCAAATTCCAGTTCTGGCGCTTCGTGTTCGTCCAGCAGCAGGTGGCCAAACTGGCAGAAACAGCGATCGAGTTCCCACCAATGCAAAAAGGCGCGAGTTTCAACCTCGACTCGGTTAAAGCCAAGATCGCCGCGGCTCGGGCAGAGATGGCCAAGTAACAGCCGAATCCACGGGTGGCGGGTTCAGTCCACCCGTATTCGAAATGGACAATTGCTGAGGGATTTCCATGCCGACGAAAACAGCTACCCTGCCCGCCTCTGCGCTACTTGCCCTGTGCTGCCAGCAAGCCTGGGCCGGCGGCATCATGCTCTATGAAATCGGCACCGATAACGCCGGCCTGGCCAACGCCGGTGCCGCCGCCCGTGCCCAAGGCCCCTCGACCATCGCCAGCAACCCCGCGGGCATGAGCTATCTGCCAGGCACGCAAATCACCGCCGGCTTGCAGGTTCTGTACGGCGACCTGAGCTTCGACCGCGATTCCGGCACCAACACCCCGGGCAGCGGCAGTGGCAACGCCCTCGATCCGATTCCCGGTGGCAGCTTCTTCATCAGCCATGAACTCGACGAGCACTGGAGCGTCGGGTTCGGCCAGTACGGCGACTTCGGCCTGGCGGTCAATTACGACAACGACTGGTCCGGCCGCTACTTTGCGCAGAACTCCAGCCTGCTCGGCCTGTCGCTGGTACCGAGCGTGGCTTATCGCTTCAATGAGCAGTGGTCGGTCGGCCTGGGCATCAAGGCCATGTACGGCATGTTAAAGGCAGACACCGCCATCGACCGCTCCCCTTTCGGCTTCACTGACCGCTCTGACGGCCAATACAAGTACCGGGACAACACCTGGGGCTATGGCGCCAACGTGGGCGTGATCTACGCCCCACAACCCGGCACGCGCATCGGCCTGACCTACACCAGCCAGGTCGACCTGGACTTCAAGGACCGGCTGGACGTCAAGGGCGACGGCCGCCTGCTCGAACGCGTCAACAACACCGATACCGAACTGGACATGAAGGTGCCGCAAACCGTCACCCTGAGCCTTTTCCAGCAACTGGACCGGCAATGGGCGTTGCTCGCCTCGGCCAACTGGCAGGACTGGTCCGAGTTCGGCGACATCGCCGTAGAGGTCGACACCACGGCGTTTGGAGCGCAATCGACAACAGTCGACGCCGGCTTCAAGGACACCTGGCACCTCTCCCTTGGCGCGCAATACCAGGCCACCGAACAGTGGTTGTGGAACGTCGGTGTGGCCTACGACAGCAGCGCCGTCTCGGACAGCAACCGCAGCGTGGTCGTGCCGATGAGTGAATCCTGGCGCATTGCGACAGGAGCCACCTATGCTCTGAACGAGAACACCGATGTCAACGTCAGTTGGGCCATGGTCTGGCTCGGCGACATGCCGGTGGACCAGGCCAAGTCCGTATCGGGCAATCGAATCTCCGGTCAATTCGACAATGCCTGGATTCAGGCTATAAACGGAAACATGACCTGGCGATTCTGATGTCTTGTAAACGAAAGAATGACGATTTAAACCAAGGAGTAAACACCACTATGAATCTGTCCCGAAAACTGCTCGTCGGTGCTACGCTGGCCAGTCTGTTGCTAGGCGGCTGCACCTCGAAAGTGACTGAGAAGGAGCAATATTCAGGCTTCCTGTCCAACTACAACAACCTGCAGGAAGTCGAAACGCCGAGCGGCGGCACCGCGATGCGTTGGGTCAGCCCTGCGTGGAACCCGAATGCCTATGACACCGTGGTGTTCAACAAACTGGAGCTCTACCCGGCCCCCAAACCCGATGAGCGTGTCAACCAGCAGACACTGACCGACATTCAGAACTACATGACCAGCAAGGCCAAGGCTACGCTGGGTCAGAAATACCGCGTAGTGACCAACACCTCTTCCGCACCGGCGGGCTCGCGCCCCCTGATCATGCGCGCGGCGATTACCGGGGTGAACGCCGAGAACGAAGGCATGAAGTGGTATGAAGTGGTGCCCATCGCGGCCGTAGTCGGGGCAACCCAGGCAGCCACCGGTCACCGTGACCAGGAAACCACCCTGTTCATCGAAGCCGAGTTCGTCGACGCCAAGAGCAACCAGACCGTAGCCAAAGTGGTGCGCAAGGTGTTCGGCACCGAACTGAAAAACGAAAGCCAGAAGATTACCGCCAAGGACTTCAAGGCAGCGATCGACAAACTGGGTACCGACTTCCAGGCATTCCTCAAGTAAGAACAGGTTGCTCGCGTAGGAGCTGCCGCGGGCTGCGATCCTTTGATCTTCAGGTTATTGAAACCATGCAAAGGTCGCAGCCTTCAGCAGCTCCCATCGGCACAGTTCACTTCTTCATCCCCACCCGCCGGCTCATCTCGGCAGTGATCGCTTGCCGGGTTTTGGGCATGTCCACGCCGAGCTTCTCCCCCTGCAACTCGAACTTGAGTCGACCCTTGGCCCAGGCTTTGGCGAGACCGTCCGGGGAGTCCAGATGCCCCGGTCCCAGACGATCACCTCACCCACGCGGTAATGCCCCTCGGGTATGCTTCGCGCCAGGACGTTGAATGCAAACGTCTTCTAACCAGGCAGAGCACACGAGTGGCGCAGTAATTCAATCGGCGTTGAAAATGCCCGGACAGACGGGCCATGGGCGCGCCACCCGGCTGGCGCTTCGGGGCCTATACTTCGCCGGTGCAGTCTCATCCCCCGGAGAGCAGCCATGCGCAGGGTTCACATCATCGAAGCCGGAAATCCCCCGGGGCCGGTCAACGTCGTGGGTGAAACGATCACCGTCCTGGCCGGCGGGGATCTGAGCAAACCGTTCGAGATGCACATCCAGAAAGGCATACAAGGAGGCGGGCCACCGCCACACTTTCATCCCTGGGACGAAGCGTTTTACGTCGTTGAAGGTCAGGTGGAAGTGACCGTCGAAGGCAAAGCCACCACCGTCCTGGCCGGTGGCTACGTGCATATCCCCTGCGGTTCGATTCATGCCTACAAGAACGTCAGCCCCACTGCGACAATGATCGGTGTGGTGTCCGATCCACGCGGTGGGCAGTTCTTTACGGCGCTGGATCAACTCAAGGTACCCGAGGACCTGCCGCGGATCTTGCAGATAGCCGAAAGCTTCGGGGTGACGTTTCTGCTGCCCAAGGCGATTTAGGCCGCACCGCCCTTGGCCTGCTGCTCCAGGTGGACTTGCAACTGCGGGTCGATCTGCAACGCCGCGGCCAGTTCATCCAGATAGTTGCGCTCGGCGTCCTGCTGGTCGTCCACCAGCATGACGCTGGCCAGGTACATCTCCGAGGCCATGCCCGGGTCCGTGGCCGACTGCGCGACGTCATAGGCATCCAGTGGCTTGGCGACCTCGTCGTCCAGCCATTGCTGCAATTGCGGATCGTCGGTGTGACGGCCGATTTCAGTGCTGATCATCTGTTTCTCGGTGTCATCGATGCGGCCATCGGCCTTGGCCGCGGCAATCAATGCCCGCAGGATCGCATGGCTGTGCTCCTCGGCCTCCGGGCCGGCCAGCAAGTCCACGGTCCGTGGCGCTTCCTGCGGCGCCGAGGCCTGACTGCGCTGCCAGGCCTGGTACGCCTGGAACGCCATCATGCCCAGGGACGCCAGCGCCGCATAATTGGTGCCGCCAGCGGAGCGACTTTGCGGTGCACCGCCCATCGGCGAACCGCCGCCAAGCAAACCACCGAGCAAACCGCCCAACCCTGCGCCACCGCCACCAGCACTGGTACCGGCACCCCCGCCCAACAAACCGCCGAGCAATCCACCCAGGTCGCCGAGCCCGCCCTGGGCCGATGCGCCACCGCCACCCTGTCGCGCCATCGAGCCCTGGCCGGCACGCAGTAATTGTTCGAGCAGATCGCTGGTGTTCATGACGTTTGTCCTCTTGAAGGGCGTTTATCCAGTCAGGCAACGATAGCCCCCGCAGGCGAATGTGCCAGCACCGTTGGGCTGACCCGCCCGCGCTATCCCGGATTCGTCCGGGGTATTTTCTTGCGGCGCAGCTAAGATTCATGAGTGGTGAACCTTATTCCCGGATACCCGGTCGATACCTGCAACCCGACCCGGTTTGCCACCACCCCCGTACGCGGGGTGACAACTGGCTTGCTTCATTCACTGGAGAACGCCCCTGTGATTTCAACCCTGTACATCGCCAGGCTCAAAGCATGGGGCGCCCATGGTTTTACCGCCACTGGCGTGGTCACCGCTTTCCTCGCCACCCTGTCCCTGCTGGAAAACCAGCCGACCCATTGCCTGCTGTGGCTGGGTGTCGCCCTGATCGTTGACGGTCTGGACGGTGCGCTGGCACGCAAGGTCAACGTGCAGTCGGTGTTGCCGAGCTTCGATGGCTCGATCCTCGACCTGGTGATCGACTACCTGACGTACGTGTTTATCCCGGCACTGTTCATCTATCGCTATATCCCGTTGCCGGACTACACCTTGCTGCTGAGCGTGTCGCTGATTCTGGTGTCGTCGCTGTTCTGCTTCTGCAACGTCAACATGAAGAGCAAGGACAACTACTTCCAGGGCTTCCCCGCCGCCTGGAACATGGTTGCCCTGTGCCTTTACATCATCGCCCCGTCGCCGTGGATCACCTTCATTACAGTCATTGGCCTGGCCCTGCTGACCGTGACCCGGATGAAATTCCTGCACCCGTTTCGCGTGCGCCGGTTCATGCCGATCAACATTGCGGTGACGGCCATCTGGTTGCTGTGCAGCCTGTCACTGGTGCTCAACCATCCGCTGATCAACCCGTGGGTGATGGGGTTGTGGCTGCTGATGTCGGCGTACTTCCTGGGCATCTGCTTGTGGCGCACGGCGCTGGAGTGGTTCGACGAATCGAGGCTCAAGTAGCCATGGCGGTCCATATCGTTCAACTCGGCTCACCCCGTCGACCCGATGAAGGATTGCGCCTGGGCACGGTACGCCGCCCTCCCCGTGGCGTACCGAAAGCCGAATTCGCCCGTCGGGACTTTTATGATGTCTGGCAGCCGCTGCTGTCGCCCAGTACGCAGTTGGTGGCCGAGGCCAAGGCTGCGCAAGATGCCAAGGCCTGGGAGGTGTTCCGGCGCAAGTTCAAGGCCGAGATGAGCCAGCCCGCTGCCAGTCAGTTGCTGGATCTGCTGGCCGCGTTGTCCCATCAGACGTCCCTGGCCGTGGGCTGTTATTGCGAGGATGAAGCGCATTGCCATCGGTCGGTGTTGCGCGAGTTGCTGCAGGCGCGTGGGGCCGTAGTGATTTAGATGCCATGACCACCACACAACCCCTGTGGGAGCGGGCTTGCTCGCGAAAGCGGTCTTTCAGTCGAAGATGCTGTGGCTGATACACCGCTTTCGCGAGCAAGCACGCTCCCACACTGGACTTGTGTCAACTCAACGCCGCGTGATCACCACCTCCAGGTATTCACTCGGCACCACCAGCGACTTGTTGCCCGCCCGGTTCAACCGGTTGATCAGCTCGGTCAAGTCGGTCTCCAGGGCCTTGGCGCCATCCTCGGGCAGCGCGGCGAAGGCCTTGTGCACCGGCCCGTACCACTGGCGGAAGGTGTCGATGAAATGCGCCGCCGAGCGATAGCGGAAATTGAACGTGCGACGCGTCACCTGGAGCAGGAATTCACGTTCGTCGAAATGCTCGTGCAGCCAGGCTTCGGTGCCCCAGCGTGAGGGCGGATTGGCACCCGGAGGGGGTGGCAGGTGCTGGCCAAGGGTCTTGAACATCTGGCCGACGAAACCTTCCGGCGTCCAGTTGGCCAAGCCTATCCGCCCGCCCGGGCGACAAACCCGTGCCAGCTCCGCGGCGGCTTTGGGCTGGTCCGGCGTGAACATCACACCGAAGGTCGACAGCACGGCATCAAAGCTGGCGTCGGCAAAGGGCAAGGCTTCGGCATCGGCGACCTGGAAGGAGACATTCAGCCGTTCTGCCCGAGCCCGCTCTTCGCCGCGTTCGAGCAAGGCGGCGACATAGTCGGTGGACGTCACCTGGCAGCCACGGCGCGCAGCCGCGAGGGTTGCGTTGCCATTGCCGGCGGCAACGTCGAGCACGCGCTCATCGCACAACAGGTCACAGGCTTCGGCCAGTTGCTCGCCGACGATCTGCAGGGTGGTGCCGATCACGGCGTAGTCGCCGCTGGCCCAGGAGGCCATCTGGCGGTTTTTCAAGGCAGTCAGATCAATAGGTGTACTCATGGAGAAGGTCTCTGGGTTGAAACATGAGTCGGGCCTGGCGGGCATTCACTCCGCCGTTGTCGGATCGATGATGTTCATGACCTGGGAAATGCGATTGGCGGGAAACCCGCTCACCCGAGCGTGCTCCCTGATCTGCTCTTCGTTCGGCGAGATGTACACGCAGTAGAGCTTGTCACCGGTGACATAGCTCTGCAGCCACTGCACCTCAGGCAACTCACGCAACGCCCGGCAGGACTTTTGCGAAGCGGCTTTCAAATCCCTATCCGATAATGCTCCGGCGCCCTGGATCTCACGTTCAATGACGAACTTAGGCATGGCAACCTCTCTTTATTGTTCTTGATGGCAGGGCGGCACTCACCCTGTGATCAAACTATCGCCCTGACGGGCGCTGGCGTCCTGTCCGATCGTCGCCCAACCCTGCCCGATCGTCCGGAGATTCCACGTTGCGCGCCGAGGCGCTCACAATCAGGAATCCTTCCACGGGAAACCCCAATGGACGCTCTGTCGCAGACCCTGCGCGTCGTGCATCTGGTCGGCGCGATCTTTATCAACGCCCGGTTCACCGCGCCCTGGTGCTACCAGTCGCCCAGCGCCGACACCGCCGCGCCGTTTCTGGAGCCCGATGCGGAACGGGTAGTGATCTTTCACCTGATAACCGAAGGTGAGTGCTACGTTGAACTGGGCGATGACCCGCCGCTGCATCTGAGTGCGGGCGACGTGGTGATCTTCCCCCAGGGCGACGCCCATCGCATGTGCTCACGTCCCGGATTGCCCCCGGCCACGGGTGCGCGACTGGATGCCGTGCTGGCGCGCCGGCCCCGGCAGTTGAGTTATGGCGGAGGTGGCGCGGTCACCCGGTTGGTGTGCGGTTACCTGGCGTGCGACACGCGCCTGGCGGGCATATTGCTCAAGGGCTTGCCGGCGGTGGTGCGGGTCAATGTGCGCGGTTCGGATGCCGGTATCTGGTTGGAATCCTCCGTGCGCTATGCCCTCGCCGAAGCCCGCTCGCCCCGCCCTGGCGGCGAAGGGGTATTGGCCAAACTGGCAGAGGTGCTGTTCATCGAAGTGTTGCGCCTGTACATGAACGAACAAGGCGAAGGCCGCACCGGCTGGCTGGCCGGTGTGCGCGACCGCATCGTCGGCGCAGCCCTCAACGCCTTGCACAAAAAACCCTGCCACGCCTGGACACTGGAAGAACTGGCGCGCACCGCCAACACCTCAAGATCGGTGTTGGCCGAACGCTTCCAGCAACTGATGGGGGTGTCGCCGATGCAGTACCTGACGCAATGGCGCATGTTGCTCGCCGCTAACCTGTTACGCAGCAGCAACAGCTCATTGACGCGCATCGCCGAAGAAGTGGGATACCAGACCGATACCGCCTTCAGCCGGGCTTTCCGTCGCGAGTTCGGTGCGCCACCGGCGGCGTGGCGGCGCGGACAGGAGAAAAAAACCATGGCCCACGGGGCAAGACCCGTGAGCCATTGATCCAGCAAGTTACGCCGCTGGCGTGCCGGCCTTGGCCTCCTCCAGCAACTGCTGAATCATTTTTTCCTGAGTGTCGTAACTACCTTCACCGAAGTGGGTGTAACGCACCTGCCCCTTGGCATCGATCAGGTAGTGCGCCGGCCAGTACTGGTTGTCGAAGTTGCGCCAGATCGCGTAGTTGTTGTCGATCGCCACCGGGTAGGTGATGCCGTATTCC
Source organism: Pseudomonas sp. BF-R-24 (assembly GCF_019947335.1). NCBI lineage: Bacteria > Pseudomonadati > Pseudomonadota > Gammaproteobacteria > Pseudomonadales > Pseudomonadaceae > Pseudomonas > Pseudomonas sp. BF-R-24. The sequence continues at coordinate 26,419 of NZ_JAGYGG010000023.1, read as the reverse complement.
TTCACCTTGGCCCTGACGTTGTCGATGATGCGCTCAAAGCCGTATTCAGGCGTGTGCACGCCGATCACCACCAGCCCGTCCTTTTCGTATTTCTTCGCCCATTCCTTTACGTACGGCAGGGTGTGCTTGCAGTTGATGCAGTCGAAGGTCCAGAAGTCCACCAGCACAACCTTGCCTTTCAGGGCCTCGTTGCTCAGTGCCGGCGAGTTGAGCCATTCCACCGCGCCGGACAGCGAGGGCATGGCGCCTTGGGCATCGCCCATGGTGCTGTCTGCCTTGACCTTGCTGACCAGGTAATCGACGACTTTCGGCACGGCTTCCAGCACGCCTTTCTCCACACTGTTGACACCTTCCGATGAGGTGTTGGCCAGCAACAGGTCATTGGCCCCCGTTGCAATCACTGCCGCACCGGCGAGCACCGCAACCCCGGCGCCACGGCGCAACCAGCCGGTGACCGGAATCGACGGTTTCAAGCGATTGACCAGGCCGCGCCCGGCAAAGATCAAGATGCCCAGGGACAGCGCACTGCCCGCGCCATAGGCCACCAGCAACAGACTGGTGCCGGCGTTCGCACCTTGCAGCATGGCGCTGGTGAGAATCACCCCGAGAATCGGCCCGGCGCAGGGTGCCCAGAGCAGCCCGGTGGCGACACCGATCATGATCGAAGCCAACGGCCCGGACATCTTGCGCGAGTCCGGGTCGATGCGATTGCCCAGCAGCACGAAGGGACGAGCCAGCCAGTCACCGACCCGGGCGGAGATCAGCGACAGGGCGAACAGCACCATCACCGCCAGCGCCACGTGGCGGCCGGTGTTGCTGGCCTGTATCACCCACTCGCTGCTGACCACGGCCAGGCTGGAGACCAAGGCAAAGGTCAGGACCATGCCGCCGAGGGTCAGCAGGATCGAGGAGCGTGTACGGTCGGCCCCGGCAAACAGGAATGGCACGACCGGCAGGATGCACGGGCTGAGGACGGTCAATATGCCGCCCAGGAAAGCGATGAGTAACATGGGATCACCTAATGCAAATTAGAGGGCAACACAGAACCCATGTGGGAGCGGGCTTGCTCGCGAATGCGTCGGGTCAGACGACACATCGTTGATTGAACAATCGCTTTCGCGAGCAAGCCCGCTCCCACAGTGGATCGGGGTGTTTTCAAGCGGTCTGCTCATCCAGCAACTGCCCTTGCGGCGTGCGGCTGGAGCCGTCTTGCGCCAGGAAGCCCTGGGTGCCCTTCTCTGCCACAGGCGTGAGCTGGAAGCAGGTGTTGCTGGCACAGGCGCTTTGCTCGACAGCGGCGTTGGCATGGGCCGCCGCACCGGCGACGGAAAAGACGATGGCGGTCAGGTAGCGGGTAACGTTGTTCATGATGTTCTTCCTGTTGCAAATGGATTTGGCGGGGGTTGATCGCGACACTCAGTTTTCCGAGTTGCAGTTGTCGGCGAATTTGCTGTAATCCAGCACCTGGGTTTTTGACTGGGAGTCGAGGTACGTCAGCCGCGCATTCACCACGCCACAGGAAGGCGTAGTGTCCTCGGTCAGCGACACCACTTTCCTGATATCCAGTTGGGTGCCATAGGTGTAGGTTCTGGGAGCAACATCGGCTTCGGCACGGGCCGACAAGGTGCAGATGTTCAGTGCGGCAAACAGGCAGGCTGCGTAGATGGCTTTGGTGTTCATGGCGGACTCCTCAAGGTTTCAACAGGTCAACTGTTCGTTGGGCCGAGGCGCTCTGGTTTGCCTCGATGGAACCTATTAAAAGCCTGCGAGGTATCTCGTCTGTGTCGGAAATCGGCGTGAATCAATCGCTGCGTATCAGAACGGCGCCTGGATACACAGTCATACAAAACCGCTGGAAATCGGCTTTTTTGCCTTCGTGTGTATCCGCAGGCAAGCCAGATACACTGCAATACAAAGGGCGGCAGGCGAGCCCGCCCAGGGTCGATAGACTGTGTGGCATTCCCCATTCACCAGAGGTTTGGCCCAATGGATCACGTTGATCACATCCTCATCGTTGACGATGACCGCGAAATCCGCGAACTGGTTGGCAACTACCTGAAGAAGAACGGCCTGCGCACCACGGTCGTGGCGGATGGACGGCAAATGCGCGCCTTTCTGGAAACCACCCCGGTGGACCTGATCGTGCTGGACATCATGATGCCGGGTGACGATGGCCTGCTGCTCTGCCGCGAACTGCGCGCCGGCAAGCACAAGGCCACGCCAGTGCTGATGCTCACCGCCCGCAACGATGAAACCGATCGCATCCTCGGCCTGGAAATGGGTGCCGACGACTATCTGGTCAAGCCATTCGCTGCCCGTGAACTGCTGGCGCGGATCAACGCGGTGCTGCGGCGCACGCGCATGCTGCCACCGAACCTGGTGGTGACCGAAGCCAGCCGCCTGTTGGCCTTTGGGCGCTGGCGCCTGGACACCTCGGCCCGTCACCTGCTCGATGAAGACGGCACCATGGTGGCCCTGAGCGGTGCTGAATATCGTTTGCTGCGGGTGTTTCTCGACCATCCACAACGGGTGCTCAACCGCGATCAATTGCTCAATCTGACCCAGGGCCGCGACGCCGACCTGTTCGACCGCTCCATCGATCTTTTGGTCAGTCGTCTGCGCCAGCGCTTGCTCGACGACGCTCGCGAACCGGCCTACATCAAGACCGTGCGCAGCGAAGGCTATGTGTTTTCCCTGCCGGTGGAAATCCTGGGCGATCAATCATGACCCTGGCGCTGCATTGGCCGCGAACCCTGGCCTCGCGGCTGTCGCTGATATTCCTGATCGGCCTGATCCTCGCCCAGGCGCTGTCCTTCGGCGCGCAGTACTACGAACGCTACGAGTCCTCGAAAAACACCATGCTCGGCAACCTGGAAACCGACGTTTCCACGTCCGTTGCCATCCTCGACCGCTTGCCCGCCGATGAGCGAGCCGCCTGGCTCAAACAACTGGAGCGGCGCAATTACAGTTACATGCTCAATGAGGGGTCGCCGGGCACGCCCATCCGCACCGACATGCCCGATGCGCCCATTGCCATTGCCTCGATCAAAGACGCCATCGGCCACGATTACCCGATGACCTTTACCGACATCCCCGGGCCGAAAAAACATTTCCAGGTGCACTTGAACCTGGCCGATGGCAGCCCGCTGACCATCGACGTCCGCCCGGCGATGGTGCCGTTGTCGCCCTGGCTGCCCATCGTGTTGCTCGGGCAACTGGCGCTGATGCTGGCCTGCTCCTGGCTGGCGGTCAGAATCGCCATCCGCCCCCTCACCCGCCTCGCCGGTGCGGTCGAAACCCTGGACCCCAACGCCCATCCCGTACTCCTGGACGAAAAAGGCCCGACCGAAGTCGCCCACGCCGCCAAGGCCTTCAACGCGATGCAGGCACGCATCGCGGCGTACCTGAAGGAACGCATGCAATTGCTCGCGGCAATCTCCCACGATCTGCAAACCCCGATCACCCGCATGAAACTGCGCGCCGAGTTCATGGACGACTCCAGCGAAAAAGACAAACTGTGGAACGACCTGGGCGAAATGGAACACCTGGTGCGCGAAGGCGTGGCCTACGCCCGCAGCATCCACGGCGCTACCGAAGAAAGTCGCCGCACTGATCTCGACTCGTTTCTCGACAGCCTGGTGTTCGACTATCAGGACGTGGGCAAGGATGTTCAGCTCAGCGGCAAGAGTGCCGCCGTCATCGACACCCGCCCCCACGCCTTGCGCCGGGTGCTGGTCAACCTGACGGACAACGCATTGAAGTTTGCCGGTGCCGCCGAGTTGCGGGTGCAAAAGCAGGCCGATGGCAATCTCTCGATCAAGATCCTCGACCGTGGTCCGGGGATCGCCGAGGAAGAACTCAAGCAAGTGATGGAACCGTTCTACCGCGTTGAGAATTCCCGCAACCGCAGCACCGGCGGCACCGGGCTGGGGCTGGCGATCGCCCAGCAACTGGCGGTCGCGATTGGAGGCTCCTTGACCTTGAGCAATCGTGAAGGGGGCGGGTTGTGTGCGGAGTTGCGATTGCCGGGGCAGAAGGGTTTGGCTCAGGGGTGAGAATGCCGGACCAACCGTAGAAAGTGGTCGGCTGTCAGGCCGCCTTCGCGGGCAAGCCCGCACACAGGGGGTGCGCCGTGATTACAACAACGACAAGGTGTAATTGATGATGAACCGGTTCTGATCCACGTTGCGCCCGGCATCGGTATTGGACCTGGCGTTACGCAGTGTGAACCCCACCCCCTTGAACGTACCCGATTGCAACACGTAGTCCAGGGTCATGTCGCGCTCCCACTCGGACTGGTCACTGGCGTTTTGCGCCTTGATGTCCGTGCCCTTCAGATACACGATCGAGGCTTTCAGGCCCGGCACGCCCAAGGGCGCGAAGTCGTAGGTGTATTGGCCGAAATTCGTCTGCTCGCCGGCCCGGGCAAAGTTCTGGATCATCTTGTCGGTGGGCAGGTAGACACTGCCGCCGCCCGCCCCCTTGTCCACCAGGCTGCCCTGGTTGGGCTGGACGAAGTTGCTGCCATCGCCCACACGTTGATGCCCCACCGACACTGCGTGACCACCGTGGCTGTAGGTGACCATCGCGGCCCAGGTGCTGTTGTCGATTTCACCATCGTTGTCGTCGGTGTAGCCCGATACCCGATAGCCTTGCGCGCGGCCGGAGGCAGAGCTGTTGGCACCGCTCGATGTGGTACGGAAGTAACGCAGGTCGGTGGTGAGCGAGCTGGCGCTGTCGATGAACAGGATGTGCGTCAGGCCGAGGAAGTTCTGGTTGTAGAAGTCTTCCAGCTGCGCGAAGTAATACTGGGTCTTCAGGTTCCTGGCGAGGTTGTAGTCACCGCCGGCGTAGTAGAACTTGTTACTGTCCTGCGTGCTGCCGGCGACCGACAAGCCTGTGCGGTCCGTCGAGGCGCGCCCTACCGCGTGCTCCAGCACACCGCCGGTCAACGTCAGGCCATCGATATCGCTCGAGGTGACCTGCGCGCCGGTAAACGATTGCGGCAACACACGGGCATCGTTCGCCAGAAGGATCGGCAATTTCGGCAGCAAGGTGCCGTAGCGAAATTCAGTCTTGGCCAGGCGCATTTTCGCCGTAGGGCCGAAGCTGCTCCAGGCATCGGCCGCGCCATCGCCGTCAGAGGGAATCATGCCGCTACCGACGTGGCGCCCCGCTCCGCTGTCCAGCGTGATGCCGAGCAACGCCTGGGCATCGAGCCCGAACCCCACCGCGCCCTGCGTAAACCCGGACTCATAGCGCAACACGAAACCCTGGGCCGCCTCTTCGGTTTTCGAGGGGGCAGCGCTGCCATCGCGATTGTCGCTGTTGAAGTACAGGGTGCGCATCGACAGGTTGGCCTTGCTGTCTTCCAGAAAACCATGGCCTGCGGTATCGGCAGCCTGTGCGCACACCGAACTGGTGACCAGCAGGACTGCGGTGGGAATCGCTCGTTTGAACATAGGGGGCTCCTGGGTGTTTCTTATCGTTATTTGAAGGTTTCACCGCCAGACAGGACCCGATTACCGCCCACGCAACAGCGCTCGATGAGTGACATGAGTCATCGGACGTTCGAGGTGAGGGTTGACTGACTGGCTTGTGAAACTCTTAAAACACTTCGAGAGGCTATTATCAAACGCGGTGAAAGTAGTTTTCGTACAGGGATAAGCCTTGTCGCACAGGGGTATGGACGATCAGTGTTTTTGAATATCGGTGCGGCGGATTTTCATCATACTGACTTCATCGGCAGCGATCGGTGGCTGCTGGTATGTCACTACAAGAGCAATGACCCATGAACGATCAAATCGAACTTTACGGCGCGAACACCGGCAACAGCCTGAGGGCCGCGATTGCCCTGGAAGAGTCGGGCATCGCCTATACGGCACGCAGGCTCGACCTGTATGCACAGGAACACCGTGGCCCGGCCTTCCTGGCGCTTAACCCGGCCGGGAAAGTGCCGACCCTGATCGATCACGGGACAACTCCGGTGCTGGTCATCAACCAGTCCAACGCCATCATCCAGTACGCCGATTCCATTGCGCCCGGAAGGCTGGCACCGGCGCAGCCAGGACCTGATCGCACCCGGGTGATCGACCGCTATTTCTTTTTCGTGACCGATGTCATCGCCCCCAGCCATGCCGCATTTTTTCTGCACCAGGCGGGGCAGGCCAAGGCGGCGGCGATCATCGATCTGCGCGTGATTGAACAGCTCACCTACTCGGAAAGTTTTCTGACGGACGACTTCATGGCCGGAGCGCAGTTCTCCATGGCCGACATTTCGGCCTTCACCATTGCCACGGCGTTCCGTGATCGGCTGGACTGGAAGCAACTGCCTCAGCTATCACGCTGGTTCGACACAGTCGAAACCAGGCCGGCGGTTCAACGCGGTATGAATGTGTTCAAGCATTCCTGAGCGTTCGCCGAAAACAAAAATGCCCCCATGTCGCCGGGCATTTTCTGACGAACACGAAACGACTTTGCCTCAGTCGGTGTAGCCGAACTTCGCCGAACGGCTTTCCTGCGCCTGGCTTCGCGTAGCGAGGCAGTAATACAACGGGCACGTCACCACCAGCCCCACCAGCCACGACAGGTCCGCGCCCTCCACCAGATTGGCATACGGTCCGACGTACAGTGAAGTATTGGCGAATGGCAGTTGCACGATGATGCCGATGAAGTAGGCAATGATCGCATGCAGGTTGAAGCGACCGTAGATGCCGCCGTAAGCCCGGAAGATCGAGGCGATGTCATAGCGACGACGCTTGATCAGGTAAAAGTCGATCAGGTTGATCGAGGCCCACGGCACCAGCACCAGCAACAGCGCCAGAATCAGGCCGATGAACTGCGAAATGAAATTCGCCGAGGCTCCCAGCGCCACCACGCAGCAACCCGCCAGCACGATGCCCGACAACACCACGCGCACCTTGATGCTGGGCGTCCATTGGCTGGCGAAGGTCTGGATCGAGGTGATGATCGACAGCACTGCGCCATACAGATTCAAGGCGTTGTGGCTGATGATGTTGAGCAGGAACAACACCATCAGGATCGGCCCCAGCCAACCGGTGGACCGCTTGACCGCCGCCATCGCCTCGGTGCCTTCCGGGGTTGCCAGTACCGCCACGGCGCCGAAGGTGAACGACAGGATCGTGCCCAGGGTCGCCCCCAGATACGTGGCCCAGAATGGCTTGGCGATCCCAATATCCGCAGGCAGGTAACGCGAGTAGTCCGACACATACGGCGAGAAGCTGATCTGCCAGATGATGCCCAGCGACACCGTGGCCAGCCAGCCGGACAGGTTGAACCCGCCGCGAGTGAAGAAGTCCGCCGGCAGATCATGGGCGAAGATATAGAGGAAACCGGCGAGCAAGGCACTGCCCATCACCCAGGTGCCGATGCGGTTCAGGGTATGGATGAAGCGATAACCGATCACCCCGATGGCCGTGGCGCTGAGGGCGCCGATGAGAATGCTGGCCGGCACCGGAACCGACGGTGCAATGCCGACAATCGATTTGCCGGCCAGCACGATGTTGGAAATGAAGAAACCGATGTAGATCAATGCCGCGAAGAACACGATCAACAGCGCGCCATAGCGGCCGAACTGACCACGGCTCTGCACCATCTGCGGGATGCCCATACACGGTCCCTGGGCCGACGCCAGCGCAATCACTACACCGCCGACCATGTGCCCGAGGGCAATCGCCAGCAACCCCCAGAACAGGTTGAGGTGGAACACCTGGACCACCATGGCGCCGGTGACGATGGGCAGTGGCGCGATGTTGGTGCTGAACCACAGGGTGAAGAGATCGCGGGCCTTCCCGTGGCGCTCTGCGAGTGGAACGTAGTCGACCGTGTGGTTCTCGATCAACGGGTCTTGCCGGGACATCTGGGACATGTGCATGAACTCGAGTTTGTCTGTTCTTATCTTTGTATGAAGCCAAACCGGGGGGACTCTCTGGCCGCCCCTCAGATGCGGACCATATTATGGTATTCCAAACTTTAAACAAGACTGATCCGGTCTTTGAACAAGCATCTGAGCCGGCATCCTGCCCGATCCACGCCAGCGTTTGCTAGCTTAAAGCCCAGCAATCATTGGGTTTCAGACGAAAGCCTTACGTTTATCGGTTCACCTAAAAAGACCTTGCAATCGATGTATTACGGTATACCATCAGACCTATAAACACATAAAAACGCGTCACACCACCCGAGGACCGTCCAATGATCGATGCCGCCATCTACAAACAAGTCATGGGTTCGTTCCCGTCCGGAGTGACCGTGATCACCACCCTGGATGACGACGGGCAAATCGTCGGCCTGACCGCCAGCGCCTTCAGTTCGTTGTCGATGGACCCGGCTCTGGTGCTGTTCTGCCCCAACTACAGCTCCGACTCCTACCCGGTGCTGATCAAGAACAAACGTTTTGCCATCCACGTGCTTTCCGGCGGCCAGCAAAGCGAAGCCTATGCCTTCGCGCGCAAAGGCAAGGACAAGGCCCAGGGGATCGAGTGGACGCTCAGCGAGCTGGGCAACCCGATTCTGGCCAATGCCACGGCGGTCATCGAATGTGAGCTGTGGCGCGAATATGAAGGCGGTGACCACGCCATCATGGTCGGCGCGGTGAAAAACCTGATCGTGCCCCGCCAGAGCAGCGGGCCACTGGTGTATTGCCACGGCAAGATGGGCGCCCTGCCCGTTCTGGCCTGATTCCTCTGATATCACCGCATCCCCCTGTGGGAGCGGGCTTGCTCGCGAAAGCGAATTGCCAGGCGGCATATGCGTTGACTGACACTCCGTCTTCGCGAGCAAGCCCGCTCCCACACGGGGTTAGCGTTAGCCGCGAAGAGAAGTCATTTGCGAAAAACATGTATTATGGTATACCAATAATCAACAGGCCCGCGATCGACAGGCCGACAACAATAGATCCGAGGTAAGCGTCATGAAGTTTTCCCTGTTCGTACACATGGAACGTTGGGACGAAAGCGTCAGCCACCGCCAGTTGTTCGAAGACCTGACCGAACTGACGCTGATGGCCGAGGCCGGTGGTTTCAGCACCGTGTGGATCGGTGAACACCACTCCATGGAATACACCATCTCGCCAAGCCCGATGCCGCTGCTGGCTTACCTGGCGGGCAAGACCACCACCATTCACCTGGGCGCCGGTACCATCATCGCGCCGTTCTGGCATCCGCTGCGGGTGGCCGGTGAATGCGCGTTGCTCGATGTGATCAGCAACGGACGCATGGAAGTCGGCCTGGCCCGTGGCGCCTACCAGATCGAGTTCGACCGCATGGCCGGCGGCATGCCGGCCTCCTCCGGCGGCCAGGCGTTGCGGGAAATGGTTCCGGTGGTGCGGGCATTGTGGAACGGTGACTACGCCCATGACGGCGACATCTGGAAATTCCCGACCTCCACCAGCGTACCCAAGCCGATCCAGCAGCCGAACCCGCCGATGTGGATCGCCGCCCGCGACCCGGACTCGCACAACTTCGCCGTGGCCAACGGTTGCAACGTCATGGTCACGCCGTTGATGAAAGGCGACGAGGAAGTCCTCGACCTGAAGAACAAATTCCAGGCCGCGCTCGACAACAACCCCGGCGTGCCGCGACCGCAACTGATGGTACTGCGTCACACCCACGTGCACACCGCCGACGATCCTCAAGGCTGGGAAGTCGGGGCCAAGGCAATCTCCAGGTTCTATCGCACCTTCGATGCCTGGTTCGGCAACAAGACCACCCCGGTCAACGGCTTCCTCGCACCGAGCCCGGAAGAGAAATTCGCCGGTCGCCCTGAGTTCGAACTGGAAAGCCTGCACAAGACCGCCATGATCGGTACCCCGGAAGAAATCATTCCGCGCATCAAGTACTACCAGGAACTGGGGGTCGACGAATTCAGCTTCTGGTGCGATAACAGCCTGCCCCACGCGGAAAAGAAAAAATCCCTGGAGCTGTTCATCAAGCACGTGGTGCCAGCGTTCCGCTGATTGCGCCGCCCTGCATCCCGGATGCGAAGCCGGGGGGGGCAACACACCTCAACTGTGGGAGCGAGCTTGCTCGCGATGGACGCCAACGATAACGCGGGCCATCTGAATGACCGCGTTGTCCAGAGTTTTTCGCGAGCGAGCTCGCTCCTACGAGGGTCGATTTCCATGGTCACTGGTCGCCTCCGATCTCTCGCCCTTCCCTCCGGCGCCGCGCGGGCTTACCTGCGCGGTGAATGGACCGCTTCGCACCTGCATTTCAAGCGCCTGCGCGCCAGCGTTTCGGCCAAGCAGAACGGTTTCTGGCAAATAGTTCACTGAGCCCACCCGAACAGCCAATCACGCACCCCGCGTCTCGCCATTGCATGGCGCGTACGGTGCATCGTGTTTCGTCTTGATCAGGTTTGCCCAATGAACAATAACAACGCGCTGTTGATCATCGACATGCAGCAGGAGGACGGCTTCGTCCTGGAAAACTTCGACACGGTGGCTACCAATACCGCCACCCTGCTCGATACCGCCCGCCATCAGCGGATGCCTGTCATCTATACCCGCCACATCAATCAGGCCGACGGCAGTGACCTGCCCCACGGCGAACCTTTGGCCGCCGACGGTGGCCCCGGCAGTTACCGCGCCGGCACCCGCCAAGTGGAAATCATCGAGTCGCTGACGCCGCAGCCCGGTGAATTGATCATCGACAAGGGCCGTTACAGTGCCTTCCACCGCACCGACCTCGATGCCCGACTCAAGGCAATGGAGGTCGACACGCTGATCGTCTGCGGCGTGTTGACCGACGTCTGCGTGCTGACCAGCGTGTTCGATGCCTTCGCCCTGGGTTATCGCGTGCGCCTGGTCAGCGATGCTTGCACCACGACCACCGAGGCCGGGCATTACTCGGCCCTGCTGATCATGGCCAACTGGGTCTACGCGCTGGAAATCCTCACCACGACCGAGTGCCAGCGCGCCCTGCAACAGCTCGATCACATCAGCCTGATCCCCGAGCAGCCGGACCTGTTTGCCCACCAACCCCATGAGCTGCAAAGCACCATCGCCCGTCTGCAATCCCACCTCGTCCGGACTCAGGAGTGATCGCCATGCAAGTCGAAAAAAGAAGCATCGATTTCATCCCCGAAACCGAACGTCACGGCAAGCCGGGCTCGCTGTTCTACATCTGGTTCGGCGCCAACATGAACATCACCACCATTGCATCCGGCGTGTTGCCGGTGGTGATGGGACTCAACCTGTTCTGGAGTGCGCTGGCGATCATCATCGGCTCGTTGCTGGGGGCGATTTTCATGGCCTCCCACTCGGCCCAGGGACCGAAGCTGGGCATTCCGCAAATGATCCAGAGCCGGGCGCAATTCGGCGTGTTGGGGGCGGTGTTGCCGCTGCTGTTCGTGATGCTGATCTACCTGGGTTTCTTTGTCAGCAACACCTTGCTCGCGGCCCAGGCGCTGGAGTCCGTCAGCCCACTGCCGATGTCCGGCAATATCTACCTGATCGGCGCGTTGTGCTTCGTCGTCGCGCTCTATGGCTATCGATTGATTCACCGCTTGCAGAAGCTGCTGTCGATTCTGTCGCTGGTGGTGTTCGTGGCCGCCACGGTGCTCGCCTTGCAGTTGCCGATCCCGGCCGAACAATGGCTGCCAACAGGCTTCTCGCTGTCGAAGTTCCTGGTGGCGGTGAGCATTGCCGTGACCTGGCAACTGTCCTATGCACCTTATGTCGCCGACTATTCGCGCTACCTGCCGAGCAGCACGCCCGCCGCCCAGGTGTTCTGGTACAGCTACGCCGGCACGGTCAGCGGCGGCGCGTGGATGATGATTCTCGGGGCAATCCTGAGCGTCGGCATCGGCGACTTTTCCAGCAACGTCGGCGGGCATGTCGCCGGCCTGTTCGGCGCTGGCGCGGTGCTGCTGTTTGCCTTCATCGTCTACGGCCAGGTGTCGATCAACGTGTTCAACCTGTACGGCGCGTTCATGTCGACCATCACCGTGATCGAACCTTTCGCCCGGCTCAAGGTGACCCCGCGGGTACGCTGTGTGTTCATGCTGCTGATCAGCCTGGTGGCCACGGCCCTGTGCACCATCAGTCAGGACGACTTCATCAGCTTCTTCCTCAACTTCATCTTCTTCATGAGCTACTTCCTGATCCCATGGACGGCGATCAATCTGGTGGACTACTACTGCCTGCGCAAAGGCCAGTACCGGATTGACGACATCTTCGACCTGAACGGGATCTACGGGCGGGTCAACCGGATTGCCTGCGGCAGTTTCCTGCTGGCGATTGCCCTGGAAATTCCGTTCATGAACACCACGCTGTATGTCGGCCCTGTGGCCACTGCGCTGGACGGGGTGGACCTGGCGTGGATCGTCGGGTTGCTGGTGCCGGCGCTGAGTTATTACTGGCTGATGAAGCTCGGCAAGCGAGCGCCGATGATGGAGTCAGCGGCCGACTAAATTTCAGGCAAAAAAAATCCCAGGCAGCTGATGGACGCCTGGGATTTAAAAATGCATAAACCGTGGTGGTGAACGCGGCGCGGATATTACGGAATATTTCGGCCTGTAACAAGATATTTTTATTCACCATCCAGTTACTAAACGCTCTAACCCATTAAATATCCACATATTTTTTAAGGGTGACTACAGGAACCAGCGATACTCCCGCGCGCTGATGTCATGCAGAAATGCCAGATGATCCTGACGCTTGTTTTCGCAGTAGACGTCCACGAACTCCGCCCCCAAGCCTTCGCGCAGCACTGCATGATTTTGCATGGACTGCACCGCTTCGAGCATTTCCAATGGAAAATCGATGCCACTGCCGCGGTCTTCGTTGAGCGGTGCAATCGGCTCGCGCTCCCCTTCCAGGCCTTGCTCCAACCCCACCAGAATCGCCGCCAACGCCAGATAAGGGTTGGCATCGGCGCCGGCCAGACGATGTTCAATGCGCAGGTTCTTGATGTCCGACTCCGGAATACGCAAGCAGGCATCGCGATCCTCGAAGCCCCAACTGGCGCGGGACGCGACGTTCACCGTGGCGCTCAGGCGGCGCATGGCATTGTGGTTCGGGGCAAAAATCGGCATGCAGTGCGGCAACACATCCAGACAACCGGCCACCGCATGGCGCAGCGCCCGCTGGCCGTTCGCCGCCAGCAGGTTGTTGCCGGCCTGGTCATACAGGCTGACATGCACGTGCATGCCGCTGCCGGGGTGTTGCAAGTAAGGTTTGGCCATGAAGCTGGCGCGCAGGTTGTGCTTGAGCGCCACGCCCCGGGTGCTGCGGCAGAACAGGGCCGCCCAGTCGGCGGCGCGCAGGCCGTCATCGCAATGGCCGAAGTTGATTTCGAACTGGCCCGGGCCGAGTTCGGCGGTGATCACCGTGGCATCGACGCCTTGGGCTCGTGCCGTCTCGACCATTTCATCGAGCACCGGGGCGAAGCGCGACAAGCGCTCGATGTGCATGTTCGGCTGATCGTCGGCATCGCCGGTCAACTCATCACGGGGAAATTGCGGCAAGCCGTCCTTCAAGCGGCTGTCGAACAGGTAAAACTCCAGCTCGAAGGCCACCACCGGGAAAATGCCTTTGCGGTGCAGACGGTCCAGCACCCGCGCCAGCACTTCACGGGGTTCGAACTCGATGGGTTTTTCGGTGCCGTCGGAGGTGATCAGCATCTGGCCCAAGGGCTGCTTTTCCCAGCTCACCAGTTTCAGCGTGCCGGGCACCAAACGGCGCAGCGCGTCCGGATCACCATCGTTGAAGCAGTAATCGCCGATCTTGAACAGCCCACCCTGGGTGCCGAGCAGCACGCAGTTCTGCGGCAGCTTCAATGCACTGCCGGCAGCGACTTTTTCCAGCATCTCGATCGGGTAGCGCTTGCCGTAGAAATGCCCCGGAATGTCCAGGGAGATCAGGTCGACGTAGCGCACTTCGGGGTTGCAGTGGCGGAAGTTGCGAACCTCGGCCAGCAGTTCAGAGCACACAGCATCCATCGTTTTGTTCCTTGTTGTTATCAGGTGTAAACCCAAAGCACGCGGGTCAGTTGGTCGGACAGGTTGCCGTAGCGGCAGTGCGCATGGCTGGCCAGTTGAAAGCTGTCGCCGGGATGCAGGGTCACCGGTTCGTTGTCGTCGAGCCACAGGGTCAGTTCCCCTTCCAGGACATAACCGCCCTGCTCGGAGCTGTCCTTCATGTGCCGGTCACCGCTGCTGGCACCGGGTTCGAGCTGGCTTTCGAGCATCGAGAACGACGCGCGCATTTTCGGCGAAACGAGGATGTCGGTGATGCCGTCGGCGTAGTACAGCGTGCGGCGCTCGTCCGGGCGGGTAACCCAGGACAAGGCCATGGGTTTGGGCAGGCTGTAGAAATAGGTGGTCGGCACCCCAAGGGTTTCGCTGATGGCGGTCAGGTCCGCCACCGTCGGGCGCGACAGACCGCGCTCGACCTGGGACAGAAAACCCACGGAGCGGCCGATTTTGTCCGCCAGTTCCTTCAGGGTGTACTTCTTGTGTTTGCGCAGGTCCTGGATCAGGATCGCCAGCGCCGAGATTTCTTCTTGCATGTCCATCTAGAGGCTTCCAGAAATTGTCGCTTCAAATGCTGTCGCGCAGTCGATACCAGGCCTTGCCGATGGCTTCCAGCGGCGCGGCCAGGTATTTGCCGCCGGGAAAACTGCCGTTGTTCAGGCCCTGGTACAGGGACAGCTCGTCGGGCTGACCGAGTACCGCGTCGGACACCGCCCTCGCCGCAGCCAGTGTCGGCAGCACGCCATGCCCGGAATACCCCTGCATCCAGTACAGATCGCCACGGCGGCCGATATCCGGTGTGCGCTTGAGGGTCAGGTCGATGTGGCCACCCCAGGCAAACTCCAGATCGACGCCGGTGAGTTGCGGGAACACGCGCTCCAGGAACGGCCGGGTCGCGGCGGCGATGTCCTTGGGCATGCCGCCCAGGTAAGTGCAACCGCCGCCGAACAGCAGGCGGTTATCCGGGGTGCGGCGAAAATAATCGAGCACGAACTGGTTGTCGGTCACGCACACGTTGCTCGGCAGTAGCGCGGTGGCTTGCTCCTTGGTGAGTGGCGCGGTCGCGACCTGATAGGTCCCGACCGGCAACACGCAACTCGCCAGTTGCGGGTCGAGTCGATCGAGGTAAGCGTTGCATGCCAGCACCAGTACATCGGCGCGAATACGACCACGTTCGGTGGTCACCACAAACCCGTCGCCCTCCTCGCCATAGCTCAGCGCCTTGCTTTGCTCGTGGATGCGGCCACCGGCCCGCTCGATTGCATCCGCAAGACCCAAGGCCAGTTTCAGCGGATTCAGATGCCCGCCCTCGGGATCGAACAGGCCGGCCTGATAACGCTCACTGGCAACCCACTGCGGCAAATCGCTGCGCTCGATAAATTGCAGTTTGTCGTGGCCCCACTTGTGGCTGGCCTCGTGTTGCCACTCGGTCAGCAGGCCTACCCGACGGGGCATCACCGAGGTCCAGAGATGACCGGCGCGATAGTCGCAATCGAACTCATGGCGGCCGGGCAAGTCACGCAGCTCGCGCGCGGCCCAGCGCATGCCGTCCCACAAGCGCCGCGCCCGTTCGTAACCCAGCGCCGCTTCCAGCGGTGGCATGTCGCACGACCAGCCGAGAATCGCCTGACCGCCATTACGCCCGGACGCGGCCCAGGCCACCCGGCTGGCTTCGAGCAAGGTCACGCGCTTGCCGGCCAGCGCCAGACGCAAAGCCGTGTGCAATCCACTGAATCCGGCCCCGATGATCAGCACTTCGGTGTCTTGTTCACCTTCCAGTGCAGCTCGATTGACCAGACGATCGGCGCAGGTATGGGCGTAGTAACTGGCGACATGTTGCGTGGATTGCTGAAACATACGGCCTCGTGAAATTTTATATTTTTAATTTCATGAAAAAATACACGGTAAATTTCACACAAGCAATCAACGCGTAAAAAATCCCGCTCAGGCGAACCCGAGCGGGATGTTTTTATTCAGACGTGACGTTCGAATCAATCAGGCCACGGGAATCATCGGATCCGCCGAAGCCAGCGCCGAGGCGCGATCAGCCGCCGGTGGGTAGATCCACTGGGTGTTGATCTGAGTCTTCAATGCCTTGGCTTCGTGCTTGACCAACTTGACCTGACGATCCCAACCCTCGGTGTACACCGCGCCCCAAGCGCCCAGATCGAGGCAGGTCACGTATTTCGGTTGGCTGTACGGCGTCGGGTCGACACCGAGAAGCTGCGCGGCGACATTGTTGCCGGCATGGCGGCCCAGCGAAATAGCATGCTGACAGGTCATCAAGGCGTAGTTGCCGATCTCGTCACTGGCCGCATAGGCGACGTCGCCGGTAGCGAAGATGTCGTTCTGGCCAATGACTTTCAGGTGCGCGTCGACATGCAGACGGCCCAGGTGATCACGTTCGGCGGGAATCTGCTCGGTCAGGGAGCTGGCGCGAACGCCGGTGGTCCAGACCACGGTTTTTGCATCGATGCGCGCCCCGTCGGACAGGGTGACACCGTCGGCATCGACCGACACAACCGAAGCTTTCAAGTGCCATTGCACGCCGGTCGCCACGCTGGCTTCGACGATCGATTCGGCGATTTCCTCACCCATCGAGCCGCCCACTTTATCGCCGCGGTCCACGATGATCACATTGATGTCGGCACGGTCGCCGAAGATGGCCCGCAGGCGAGTCGGCATTTCAGTCGCCGTTTCGATCCCGGTGAAACCGCCACCGGCCACCACCACCGTGTTGCGCGCCTTGCTTTCGGGCTGGCTGGCCAGCGCCTTGAGATGGTTTTCCAGGCGAACGGCCTGCTCGATCTGATCGACGTCGAAGGCATGTTCGGCCACGCCCGGAGTGCTCGACGAAGCCAGACGACTGCCGGTAGCCAGAACAAGTTTGTCGTAGCTGCAGACTTGTCGGGTCCCTGCGGCATCGACATAGCCGACCTGCTTTTGCTCGACGTTGATGGTCTGCGCCGCGCCCTTGATGAACTTGACCCCTACAGCATCAAACAGATCGCCAATCGGCGCGGCCAGTTGATGGGCATTCGGTTCGTAGAAGCGCGGACGCACGCGGAGTTCGGCCTGAGGCGCCAGCACGGTCACTTCAACATCGTTGTGGCCGTGAATGTCGAACAGGCGCGTGGCACTCAATGCGGTCCACATGCCACCGAAACCTGCGCCGATCACCAGAATGTGCTGTTTCATTTTTTGACTCCTGGGGGGAATGACCAAGTGTTGAAAATCGTTGAGCGGTTTAAGGACCGACGCGGGCTTGTACCCAGATAAGCGCCTGCCACTGCGACCGAGCAACTACGACTGTATTAATCCTAGTTAGATCCTGCAACAGGTTTTTATCGAGGGCTGCCACCGAAAAACGCGACCCATGACCTGAGCCCCGTGTAATCAGCGCATCACAGGAGTGTTTTGCTGTCATGAAAAAAGATTCAACGAGAAGGGATTCGTTGCCTTGCTTGCTTTCGGCTGTTAGAATTTGCGACTAATTCAGTCGGAGATTTGCATGTCTCTTTACAGCGCGGGTGTCGAATACGGCATCCACTGCCTGCTTTTTCTGGTGGGTAATGGCGGCGACTCGCGCGAAGCGAGCGTGCGCGACCTTGCCGATCTGCAAGGCGTCCCTCAGGACTATCTGGCGAAAATCTTCACCAAGCTGGCCAAGGCCAAACTGGTGGTCGCCACCGAAGGCGTGCGCGGTGGCTTCAAGCTGGCCCGGCCCGCTGACGAAATCACCTTGCTGGATATCGTCAATGCCATCGACGGCCGCAAGTCGATTTTCGATTGTCGGGAGATCCGTGGTCGTTGCGCCGTGTTTGACGGCGCCCCGCCTGAGTGGGCACTGGAGGGTCTGTGCGCGATCAATGGCGCGATGATGGTTGCGCAAAAACGCATGGAAGAGGCCCTCGCGCAACAAACCATCCTCGACATCGCCAGGAAATTCGGGCGCAAGGCCCCGCCAGAGTTCGGCGTCAAAGTGGAAAGCTGGATGAACGAGCGCCGGGAACGCAAAAGTGCCACCCAGGCCAGTGAGCAAATCATCCCGACGACCAACCTTTCAGACTGATCCACACAAAAAAAACCGGATGCGCACCAGACATCCGGTTTTTTCTGGATTCAGGCGAACATCGGTCGCTGACCGATTTTCGGTCTCCCGCGCTTACAAACAGTCGCGCACGATTTTGCGCAGGTCGCCGGACTTGGCCCAAGGTGGCCCCTGATACAGCGAAACCCGGCTGCCTTCCTTGTACTTCACGATATCCAGCACTTCGTCGGCCGTGATCACGCTGGGCGCGGTGATGCGGAATCCGTTGGATATCGAAACCTGGGTCGTATTCGATACTTCCTTTTGCCAGGCAGGCAACACGCACGCCGCATACTCTTTTGGCGTCTTCTCGCTGTGCTTGCTGACATTCGGCTCACCCGGTACCAACGAAGCCGGCAACGAGCACCCGCCCAGCAATGCCAACACGACTCCCCCCATCAACATCCGCATGCTGTTTCCTTTAATTTGAAATAAGAAAATGTAGCTCGCCGTCGTCCCTACAGCCATCCCCAACGATTCAGCGACTGTCATTGATATCGCTTGGCCCGGTTAGTTCCTTGAATTCAGATAATCCATCCATCTTTCGCAGGCGTCATGGTTGGTCGCCGCCTCCAGGTCAGCGATCAATTCCTGGGCCATGGCCCTGAAATCATCGGTTGTGGTCATTTCACGTCGCCCCCGCAGGAACAATCGGCATTTGAGTAGGACAGCTTATTTTTTCGTTCGCTGTAGTTTTCCCGACCAAAGGAAACCCCGCTAACTCAGACGAACACAACATACGGCGCGGTAAACAGGTCTAAAATTTTGGTGTGCAAAGTTCAGGAGGTCATCATGTGGCTTAACAAATCGGAACAGGAACTTCGGCGCGATCTGCAAGGGCTTGCGTCAGATTTGCGCTGGTCGGCCGTCGAGCTGTTGCGCATCGAGCAGCAATTGCGCCTGCTCGGGAGCGAAGTCGACGCGCAAGCCGTTCAAAGACTGTGTTCTTTATTTCAGGGCGATGAAGAAAAGCTGTCCGGCTACGCCGAGGAAGTGAAGGCCAAGGTCATTAGCCGCAACAAGGCTCAATAGCGGGAGCGCTGCCATGAACAGACCTCTATTCACGCTGGTCGTCGTACTGACCGCGTTGGCAGGCTGCAGCACCAACTCGATCTACAAGGATCAACCGCTGGTCGCGAAAGTCGACACCGGCATGACCCAGGAGCAAGTCCGGCAAATCGGCGGCCAGCCGCTGGCGGTCAGCAATCGTAGCGTCGAACCCGGTACGTGCTTTGACTACAAACTGACTCATGCCGACCATCAGCAGCCGTACAACGTCAGTTTCGACGGCCGCGGCATGGTCGACCACAAGAGCTTCATGACCTGCGCGGAGTGGAGCCACACGCAGCAAAAGGCCAGGGAACCCTCCCGCCCCAGCGGAGGCGGCGGCTACTAGCGCCCTTGAGGATTTTGCAGGCTGTAGGAGCGAGCTTGCTCGCGATGGACTCAAGCGCGGCGGGTTTAGCCAGGAAACACGCGTTATCGTTAGCGACCATCGCGAGCAAGCTCGCTCCTACAGGGGGGGTCATTTTCCCGCAGGCCTGCCAGCACGTGCCCTGTAGCCGGGCAGCGATGCGGCAAATGCCAGCGCTTCTTCCCGACTGGCAAACGAGCCAAGCCGGTCACCCTGGGTACATACCCGCCAGGGGCCGTTGTTCACGCTGAGTACGTCATAACCATTCATGTGCATCTTGTTCAACATAGGAACGCTCATAGTCACCTCCTCTCGGGCAGTGATCTCAGGTTGACTTGCCTACCTTACACCCACCCTTGTCCAAAATACCGACCAGACGTCGCCATGGAAATTCCCGAAATCGATTGCACTTTTCCTCGCATTGCCCCCTCGAATTACTCGTAAAGTGCTCAATCGACCCTGGCCCGAATGCTGCATTTCAATGCCTGTTCCATCTCAACAGGCCATTAGGTAATCAATGAAAGTACGCGCAACGATCATCTGCGAGCAGGACAGGCATGTACTGCTGGTACGCAAACGAGGAGGACGCTGGACGCTGCCCGGCGGCAAGCTCGAACGGGGTGAAAGCGCAGCCGATGCCGCCGTTCGCGAGCTGCTGGAGGAAACCGGCCTGCGGGTCGACGAGTTGATATACGTGCTGGAACTGGAGTCGGGCGGCACCCGACACCACGTATTCGAGGTGTCGGTGCTGAATCTGGAGCAATTGCGACCGCTCAACGAAATCACCGATTGCATCTGGCACCCGCTTGATGCGCTACACAACCTGAACATCAGCGACGCCATGCGCAGTATTGTCAGCACCTTTGTGCGCCGCTTGTAGGCCCTAGCCTTTGGCCAACGCCGTCGCAGCCCTGTCGATCAAGGCCGCCACTTCGGCGGGCATCGACGCCAATGACGCGTGGCTGGCATTCAAGGTCAGGATCTCCCGGGCGTTGAGTCGCGCGGCCATCCATTGCTGGTTCTGTGGCGCGATCATCCGGTCTGCGGTCGAAATCTGATACCACGATGGCTTTTTCTTCCAGGCCACCGTGCCAATGGTGTCACCGAAGGTACTCGCCAGCGGCGCTTTCTGGGTGATACCCATGACCAACCCTTCGGTCGCCGGCAGGTCCTGACAGAAGCTTTCGTGGTAGAGCTCAGGCTTGACCCACAGGTATCCGTCGCTGTCGGGAGCCAGGTTGGCCGCCGCCGCTGGCAGATGCCTTTGCGTGATGCCACCGGGGCTTTCACCGGCGTCCGGTGCGAATGCGGCGATGTACACCAGGCCCACCACATTCGGCAAATCACCCGCTTCGGTGATCACCGCGCCGCCATAGGAATGCCCCACCAGCAGCACCGGACCGGGCACCTGGGCGACCATCTTGCGCGTACGCTCGGCATCATCGGCCAGCGAAGTCAGCGGCAACTCGACGGCACGAATGCGTGTGTCACCCCGGCTGACCAATTTAACGATGACCTTGTTCCAGTGGGCAGCACCGCCCCAAAAACCATGGACCAGCACGATCGTGGGTTTATCACTCATCACCATGACTCCGTTTGCCGATGGGGTTGTCTGTCGTTCGCCTCAGCCCTGATCGCCTCCGCCCACGGGCATGACCATGCCGGTGATATAGGACGCGTCGTCGCTGGCCAGAAACAGAATAGCCCCCGCCTGCTCATCCAGGGTGCCGTAGCGTTTCATCAAACTGCTGTCGAGGGTCTGGTCGACGATCTGCTGGTACCAGAGTTTTTCCTGCTCACTCTGCTCGGCACCATTGCGGGGTATGCGTCGCGGCGGTGCTTCGGTGCCACCAGGCGCCGTGGCATTGACTCGCACGCCGCGACCGGCGGTTTCGAACGCCAGACAAGCGGTCAAGGCATTGACCCCACCCTTTGCCGCACCGTAGGGCACGCGGTTGAGGCTGCGGGTAGCGATGGAGGAAACGTTGACGATCGCACCGCTGCCCTGCTGCAACATGAACGGCAGCGCGGCATGGCAACACCACAAGGTCGGGAACAGCGAACGGCGAACCTCGGCCTCGATCTGTGACGCTTCATAGTGCTCGAACGGCTTGGCCCAGATCGTCCCGCCGACGTTATTGACCAGCACATCGAGGCGACTGAAGCGCTCGACGGCGGTTTGCATCACCCGACTGCATTCCTCATATTGCTCAAGGTCGGCGGTCAGGGCCAGTACCTGGGTGGTTGGCGCCAACTGTTGCTGGACTTCGAACACCAGGTCGGAGCGATCCACCAGGATCAGCTTCGCCCCTTCGGCGGCCATACGCTCGGCCACCCGCCGCCCGATACCTTGGGCTGCGCCGGTGATCAGCGCGACTTTTTCGTGAAATCTGTTCATGTGTACCTCATGAAGAAGGTTGCCGTTCGACTGTGGGAGCGAGCTTGCTCGCGAAAGCGGTGTCACGGGCAACATCGATGTTGAATGTTCCTGCCTCTTCGCGAGCAAGCCCGCTCCCACATGAGTCCTGTGTCGCGCACGGCATTTGTGTACGACTGCTACCAACTGTGGGAGCGGGCTTGCTCGCGAAAGCGGTCTCACGGGCAATATCAATGCTGGATGTTCCGGCCTCTTCGCGAGCAGGCTCGCTCCCACATTGGGTATTTGTGCGTGACTCAAGCCGCGCTGGCAGCAAATTTTTCGTAGTAGAAATTCGCGGGCTTGATGCCTTGCTCGCCAATGTACCGGCTGACGGCCTCGACCATCGGCGGCGGGCCGCACAGGTAGACGTCGACGTCGCCATCGTTCAAATGCCTGGGCTCGATGTGCTGGGTCACATAGCCCTTGAGCGGGTGTTGGCTCTCGGGGCTGGCGACGCAGGCGCTGAAGGTGAAGTTGGGGATGCGCGCGGCAAAGGCTTCGAGGCGGTCGAGTTCCACCAGGTCGAAATCGTGGGTCACGCCGTAGATCAGATGCAGCGGGTGATCGCTGCCCTGCTCGGCGATCTTCTCCAGCATCGCGGTGAACGGCGCCAGCCCGGTGCCACCGGCCAGCAGCAACAACGGCCGACGGATGTCGCGCAGGTAGAAGCTGCCCAAAGGACCGGCCAGGCTCATGCAGTCGCCGGCCTTGGCCATGCCGGTGAGGAAGCTGCTCATCAGGCCACCCGGCACGTTGCGGATCAGGAAACTGACCTCACCGTCGCGCTGTAACGAGCTGAACGAATAGGCACGGGTCTGCTCGCTGCCGGGAATCCCCAGGTTCACGTATTGCCCCGGCAGGAACGCCAGTTTGCTCAGGGATTCGCCCTTGATCGACAGCGCGATGGTGCTGTCGGACAGTTGACGCACGGCACTGATGGTCGCGTCGTAGCTGGCCTGACGGGTGCGGCAAACCTGCGAGGACGTCGGTACGCGCACCACGCAATCGCTCTGGGCACGCATCTGGCAGGTCAGGACAAAGCCTTGCTCGGCCTCGTCAGGGCTGAGGGCGTCTTCGATGTACTCCTCGCCCAGATCGTAGGTGCCGGCTTCGGCAAAACACTTGCAGGTACCGCAAGCACCGTCGCGGCAGTCCAGCGGGATGTTGATGCCCTGGCGGTACGCGGCATCGGCCACGGTTTCGCCAACGTTGGCGTCGATGAACCGGGTGACGCCGTCTTCAAAATTGAACGCAATGGAATGGGTCATGACGGCAGTCTCACAAGTGGTAGACATCGATGACCTGGCGAACGTAATCGTTCTTCAGAATCACTTTCTTGGCCAGGATCAGCGGGTTTTCACCGCGCACGTCGAGGGTGTAGAAACTGCTGCCGAAATAGCTGTCGACCGTCTTGTAGCGAAAACTCAGGGTGTGCCAGTTGAAGCGCACCTTGCACAGTCCGTCGGCCTGTTCGAGCAGCTCGATGTTGCTGATGTTGTGGGAGGTGCGGGTGTCCGGCACGCTGGCGCTGGAGCGCTCGGTCTTGATGCGGAAGACGCGGTCTTCAAGGCCCGTGCGGTTGCCGTACCAGATCAGCGAGATTTCCCGCTGCGGGTCTTCGGTCAATTCGTCGTTATCGTCCCAGGACGGCATCCAGAATGTCGCGTCGGGGGCGTACAGCTCCAGCCACTCGTCCCACTGACGATCATCGAGGTAGCGCGCCTCGCGGTAGAGGAAATCGCGCACGGCATCGTAAGAAATGGTCATTGCACGTCCTCCACGGCGATCAGCTTCGACTGTTCGGCAGCCAATGCCTTGAGCATGGTCTGCTGCCAGTACTTGTGTTGCAGCACGAACAGGCCTTCGTCCTCGGTGCGCACGCCGCTGAGCAGCGGATGCAGGTCGATTTCTTTTGCAGCCTCGTCAGCACCTTCGATCCAGTGTTCGGCGCCACGGGACATGTCGTTCCAGGTGGTGACGCTGCCCTGGTAGCTGGTCTGACAGGAGCGGAACTCTTCCAGATCGTCGGGCGTGGCCATGCCGCTGACGTTGAAGAAATCCTCGTACTGGCGAATCCGGCTGGAACGGGCGTGGTCGCTCTCGCCTTTGGGGGCGATGCAGTAGATGGTGATTTCCGTGCGGTTGACCGAGATCGGCCGGGCAATGCGGATCTGCGAGCTGAACTGGTCCATCAGGTACACGTTCGGGTACAGGCACAGGTTGCGCGAGTTCTCGATCATCCAGTCGGCGCGGGCCTTGCCGAAGTCTTGCGCCAGCTCATCGCGGCGCTCGTACAGTGGACGGTCCTCGGGATTGGCCCAACGGGTCCAGAGCAGCATGTGGCCCTTGTCGAAGGAATAGAAACCACCGCCCTGCTTGGCCCAGCTGCCGGCGCTCATGGTCGGGTTGGTGTCGCCGGCTTCGCGCTGCTTGCGCTGGTTCTGGGTGGCCGCGTAGTTCCAGTGCACGGAGCTGACGTGGTAGCCATCGGCGCCGTTCTCGGCGGTGAGTTTCCAGTTGCCTTCGTAGATGTAGCTGGAGGAGCCACGCAGCACCTCCAGGCCATCGGCGGACTGGTCGACGATCATGTCGATGATCTTCGCCGACTCGCCCAGGTGTTCGACCAGTGGCAGCACATCGGCTTTCAGGCTGCCGAACAGGAAGCCGCGATAGGACTCGAACCGCGCAACCTTGGTCAGGTCGTGGGAACCTTCGCAGTTGAAGCTCGACGGGTAGCCGGCGTTGGCCGGGTCCTTGACCTTGAGCAGCTTGCCGGAGTTGTTGAAGGTCCAGCCGTGGAACGGGCAGGTGTAGGAGCTCTTGTTGCCGGACTTGTGCCGGCACAGGGTCGCGCCGCGATGGCTGCAGGCGTTGATAAAGGCATTGAGCACACCGTCCTTGTTGCGCGCGATGAAGATCGACTGGCGCCCCATGGTGGTGGTGTAGAAATCGTTGATGTTGGGGATCTGGCTTTCGTGGGCCAGATACAGCCAGTTGCCTTCGAAGATGTGTTCCATCTCCAGATCGAACAACCGGGGGTCGGTGAACATCTCGCGCTTGCAGCGATAGAGGCCTTGCTCGGGATCGTCTTCAAGCAGGGAATGCAAATATTCGGGTCGCAGGGTCATGGCCGCCGCCTCCATTGTTATTGTTCAGGCAGGGGTCATGCTAGGACGGGGGGTCAGGCTGGAATATCCGCGCAGTGCAGACCTTTATCCGTTTTGTGCAGTGAGTCAGCGTTGTGTCAGGCAACATAAATGCTGGATGTACCGCCCCCATCGCGAGCAAGCTCGCTCCCACAGGGGTAACGCGATCCAATGTGGGAGCGAGCTTGCTCGCGATGGGGCCAGACCAGACAACATCAAACTTGAAGGTTCAATGCCGACGCTTGAGGGTATCGGACGGCAATTCACCGAACTGCTTGCGGTAGCTGTCGGAGAACCGGCCCAGGTGCAGGAAGCCGTAATCCATTGCCACTTCGGTGACGTTGCGCACGTTGCAGGTTGGATCGCTGAGGCAGGCGTTGATGCGTTCCAGGCGTTTCTGGCGTAGATAGTTTTTCGGCGTAAGGCCGGCATTTCGCTCGAACAATCCGTACAACGAGCGCAGGCTCATGTGGGCCTGGCGCGCCAGCTCTTCGCTGTCGATGTCCCGCTTGAGGTTATTGGCGATGTAGTCGGCAATCGCCTCGAACGTGGCCGTCTGCGAGCCCAGTTCGAGGCGGCTGACGTTGGTTTTCATCAAGCTGAGCATCTTGCTGACGATGATCTGCGTGTAATGCTCCTGGACCCTGGGAATTTGCTCGGTGGATTCGGCCTCCTGGCAGATCATCGCCAACAGGTTGACGAAGCCTTCCAGTTCATCGAGCTGATAACGGTTTTCCAGAAACCGCACGCCCTGCCCCGGATAGCGCCAGCGCTGCTCATCGCAGACCGATTCAAACAAGCGGGTCGGGACTTTGAGGATGAATTTTTCGCAATCGGCGGAGTACGTCAGGTCCACCGGATCGTCAGGATTGATCAGCAGCAATTCGCCGGGAGCGAAGTAATGCTCCTGGCCGTGGCCACGCCACAGGCAATTGCCGCGCAGCAGCACTTGCAGGTGATAGATGCTGTCCAGCGCACCGGACGTCACCCGCACACTGGCACCGTAGCTGATGCGGCACAGGTCGAGGCTGGCGAACTTGCGATGGTCGAGACTGGCCAGCGGGCTGCCGGCACGGGGCATGAGAATGCAGTGATTACCGACGTGCTGATTGACGTAGCCCGACACCGCATAGGGGTCGGCATGGTCGAACACTCTGCTGCGCTGACTCAACAGTTGAGCTTGCATCATCGGGTCACTCTCGTTGTTGTTATAGGTTGCGTTGGGGCATTCTAAGGCAGTATTTGCAGTAGCGTATCAGTGGACTGACCTGTGGGCATTCTCAATGAAACCTGTAGGAGCGAGCCTGCTCGCGATGGACTTGAGGACGCCGCGGGGAATCAGGCACCCGGCGTTATCG